>NZ_BPRD01000041.1 GCF_022179745.1 Methylorubrum podarium | reverse complement strand
CCTCGGTGGAGATCGGCGCCTTCTCCCCGCCGAAGGACGCCATCGAGATCCACGTCGTTGGCAAGCAGTGGATGTGGAAGACGCAAGGGCCCAGCGGCACCCGCGAGATCAACGAGCTGCATGTCCCCGTCGGCGCGCCCGTGCGCCTGCTCCTGACCTCGCAGGACGTGATCCACTCCTTCTACGTCCCGGCCTTCCGCCTGAAGCGCGACGCCCTGCCCTATCAGCAGACCGAGACGTGGTTTCAGGCGACCAGGACCGGCACCTACCACCTGCTCTGCACCGAGTATTGCGGCACCGACCACTCGCGCATGCTCGGCCGGGTGATTGTGATGGAGCCGCAGGACTACGCGCGTTGGCTCACCAAGCAGCCGGAGCGCGACGGGCTCGCCGAACTCGGCGAGCGGCTGTTCTCCGAGCGGGGCTGCTCGGGCTGCCATAATGCGGGATCGAAGGTTCACGCGCCCTCGCTCGCCGGCATCTGGGGGCAGTCGGTGCCGCTGGAGGGCGGGCGCACCGCGAGTGTCGACGAGGCCTATGTCCGCAACTCGATCCTCCAGCCGCAGCGCGACGTGGTGGCCGGCTACGAGCCGATCATGCCGAGCTACGAGGGCAAGCTCTCCGACGGCGAGATCCAGGCGCTCACCGCCTATATCCGCCACGGCACCGACCGGTTCGACCTGATCGGCTCGCTCAACCTCGCGCCGGCCCAGAACATCTGCGCGCCGGGCCAGACGCCGCAGGATTCGTCGCCGAACCAATCCCTGCGTAGCCCGGCCATGGTGCCCGGCGCACCCGCCTCGGGAGACACGCCGCCATGACGCGCATCCCTCACCCTGCCGGGAGCCTTGCCCGATGAGCGGCGCCTCCTCCGATGCCTCGACGCTGGCCAACCCGCGCGAGTTGGATCTCGGCCTGCCGGTCAGCTACCTCGCCGAGGGGCGCAGCGTCGCGTCCTGGCTGTTCACCACCGATCACAAGCGCATCGCGATCCTCTACGCGCTGTCGATCACGTTCTTCTTCTTCATCGGCGGCGCGGCGGCGACCCTGGTGCGGCTGGAGCTGTTCACGCCGCAAGGCGACGTCGTCGGCGCGGACACCTACAACAAGCTGTTCTCGCTGCACGGCATCGTCATGGTGTGGTTCTTCCTCATCCCGTCGATCCCGACGACGATGGGCAACTTCCTGCTGCCGCTGATGATCGGCGCGCGCGACCTCGCCTTCCCCAAGCTCAACCTGATCTCGTGGTATCTCAACCTCGCCGGCGGTCTCCTGACGCTGGCGGCCGTGCTGGCGGGCGGGATCGATACCGGCTGGACCTTCTACGTCCCCTACTCGACGGTGTTCTCGAACACCTTCGTCACGCTGGCCGTGCTCGGCGTGTTCGTCTCCGGCTTCTCGACCATCGCCACGGGCGTCAACTTCATCGCCACGGTCCACTTCCTGCGGGCGCCCGGCATGACGTGGTTCCGCCTGCCGCTCTTCGTCTGGGCGATGTACACGACGAGCCTGATCTTCGTGCTCGCCACGCCGGTGCTGGCCCTGACGCTCGTTCTCGTCATCGCCGAGCGCACCTTCAACCTGCCGATCTTCGATCCGGCCCGCGGCGGCGACCCGATCCTGTTCCAGCACCTGTTCTGGTTCTACTCGCACCCGGCCGTCTACATCATGATCCTGCCGGCCATGGGCGTGATCTCGGAGGTCATCACCTGCTACGCCCGGCGGCGGATCTTCGGCTACTCTTTCATGGTCTACGCCCTGGTGGCGATCGCGGTGATCGGTTTCTTCACCTGGGGCCATCACATGTTCACCTCGGGGATGTCGCCGTTCGCCGCCCTGGTGTTCTCGTTCCTGTCCTTCATCGTGGCGGTGCCCTCGGCGATCAAGGTGTTCAACTGGACCGCCACGCTCTACCGCGGCCAGATCGGCTTCGAATCGCCGATGCTCTACGCCCTCGGCTTCCTCGGCCTGTTCACCATGGGCGGGCTGACCGGCCTGTTCCTCGCCTCCGTGCCGATCGACGTGCACGTGCAGGACACCTATTTCGTCGTCGCCCACTTCCACTACATCATGGTCGGCGCCTCGGTGTCCGCCTACTTCGCCGGCCTGCACTTCTGGTGGCCGAAGGTGACGGGACGGATGTATCCCGAGAGCTGGGCACGCTTTGCCGCCCTGCTGATGTTCTTCGGCTTCAACCTGACCTTCTTCCCGCAATTCATCGCCGGCTATCTCGGCATGCCGCGGCGCTACTACAGCTATCCGCCGGAATTCCAGGTCTGGAACGTGCTCTCCTCCTCGGGCGCCGCGGTGCTCGCGGTGGCCTACCTGATGCCGCTCGGCTACCTCACCTGGTCGCTGTTCTTCGGAAGTCGCGCCCTCAACGATCCGTGGAACGCCACCGGGCTCGAATGGCGCACGACCTCGCCGCCCCCGCGGCAGAACTTCTTCGGCAATCCGCAGGTCCTTGCCCCGCCCTACGACTATCACCCGGAGGCGACACCGCCGGGCGACGAGCCGCGCATCGCCGAAGAGGGGGCGCTGACGTGAGCGCGGGCGGCGATGTTCTCGACACGGCCGCCAAGCGCCACCTGCGCGAGCCTTGGGACGAACTCCGCCTCGCGGAGGACCGCGCCTTCGCTCACCAGCGGGCCGGGGCGACCTTCGGCATCTGGGTCTTCATCGCCAGCGAGGTGCTGTTCTTCGGTGCGCTGTTCCTGCTCTACACCGCGATGCGGCTGGAGCACGCCGCGGATTTCGCCGCCGCCGCGCGCGAAACCAACATCGTCTACGGCACGCTCAACACCGTGCTCCTCCTCACCAGCGGACTCTGCGCCGCGATCGCCGCGCAGGCCTCCGAGCGGGAGGGACTGCGGCGCCTGACGCTCGGGTGCCTCGCCGCCACGGCCCTGCTCGGCCTCGCCTTCCTGGTGGTAAAGGGGCTGGAATATCGCGAGGATATCGAGAGGCACCTCGTGCCCGGCGCCGGCTTCGCCCTCGCGGCGCCCGCGACGCAGCTCTTCTTCGGCTTCTACTGGCTCTCGACCGCGATCCACGCCATCCACCTGTCGATCGGCATCGGCCTCGTCCTCCGCCTGATCTGGAAGGAGTGGCGGGCGCCGGGCTTCCTGTTCGAGAGCCCCCAGGTCGAGGTGGCGATGCTCTACTGGGGCTTCGTCGACATGATCTGGATCGTGCTCTACCCCATGCTCTACCTCGACGGACGCGGCGGATGAGATCGGGCCCGCAACGATCCGTGGGGACGATCTGGCGGCGCGGCCTCGTCGTCTGGGCCCTCCTGCTCGTGCTGACGGCCTTGAGCCTGTTCTCGGCCTACGCCGCGCCCGCTCCCTGGTCGACGGTCCTCTATTTCGGCATCGCCGCGACCCAGGCCGGCCTCGTGGCGCTGCTGTTCATGCGGCTCGACCGGGCCGACACCCTGGTGCGCCTCGCCGCCGCCTGCGGCCTGTTCTGGCTCGCCATCCTGTTCGCGCTGACGCTGACCGACACGCTGAGCCGCCTCGCCAACAGCTGATGCGGCAACGCCGCCCGTCCCGCTCGGGCGACCGTCACCCGGGGACGCGGGTGCCGGTCCTGCGGTTCACGCCTCCATGCGCGACATGACGACGACACTTTGACCGAGGCCGCAGCGCGGGCGAGTTCTGAGGTGACCGCGACGGTCCGCCGTCCTTCTCAGGCTTCGCAGCGACTGCCAGAAGGCGAGGACTTCCGGTTGTTGACGGACTTGCGGCTATACAAGGTTTCTTAACGGGGAAACCCGATTTTCGGGCGACGAGAAGGATCGTGCCCGATGCGTAAAATTGTTCCGGTCGTTGCCCTCTGCGCTGCCCTGACCACAATATCCGGGCCCGTGCGCGCTCAGGATCTCTCCGCCCTGCTCTCGCAATCCAACGCGACAATGCAGGATCTCGAGAACGGCGCCCTACGCAATACGATGAACCGCGTCGCGACGAGCACCGACACCACACCGAGTCCGGGGCAGGGGAATGCCTTCTACGGGGTGCAGGACGGGCAGTCCAATCGCATCGACGCGACGCAGACCGGTATGGGCAACGTCATCCGCGTCACACAGAGCGGCTTCTCCAACACCGCGGTCATCGCCCAATCCGGCTCGTTCAACCAGATCACCCTGAGGCAGGGCCGCTGAAGCGGGCGGGCGATGCGCGATCGAATCTGAGAGGACCGCGCGGCGCGTTCCGTTCGCGGCGATGGGCTTCGCGCCGTCGCGCCGGGCCGATCAATACCGGCTGAAGTTGAGACATTGCGCGGCCGGGTTGAGCAGGGCGGCGCAGGGGCTGCTCGCGCTCCTTGCCGCCGCCGGACGCAGGACGCCGCCGGCTGCAGCGCTGAGCTGAGCCGTCGAGAGCGGTGCGATGGCGGTGTCCGTCGGCTTGGTCGGCCGCTTCGCCTCGGCTGAGGCCCCGCGGCGGTCGGTGATCCGGATGGCGGCCTGGTCCGATGCAAGGGTGTACAATGGGAGGGGAGCGGCGAAGGACGCGATCTGGAGCGGCCAGGCGGGGCCGGCCGGACGGTAGGCCGACGTCCAGCTCGGCGCGTTCACGCCGGTGATGTGGGCGACGTAGTCCACCGTCTCCTTCGGCAGTTCCACGCGACCGAGCAGCCAGGCATCGACCCGGCCGGGCCCCGCATTGTAGGCGGCGGCGGCCAGGGTCCAGTTCCCGTAGCGCTGCCGCAGGTCGCGCAGGAGTTCGGCCGCCTTCGGAATGGCCTGAACCGGGTCGAACGGATCGTTCAGACCGCGCTCGGCCGCCGTTCCCGGCATGAACTGGGCGATCCCGAGCGCGCCTTTCGGGCTCACGGCGAGCGGGTTCAGGCCGCTCTCGCGCTTCAGCAGCCGCAGGAGGAATTCCGACGGCACGCCGTTGCTGACCGCCGCCCGGGCGATCAGCGTCGAGAGTGTCGAGAGGGAGACCTCCGGTGCGATCGTCTCGACGATGGCGATGACGCCCCCGCTCGGCGATTCGCTCGCAGCGCCGGCCTGGACCGGTGCGGTCAGATCCAGGACCGCGACGCGGGCGCGGCCTTCGGCGCGCGCGGGGAGCGCGGTCAGGACGGCCGCCGCCAGTGCCGCCGCCATCCATGGGAGCCGGCCGCGCATCGCCTCAGTTCTTCGCGACCACGACGGCTTCCTGGACGACCTCGGCGTTCGCGCTTGCGGGCGGAAGCGGCTTGTCCCGCTCGATATAGTCCTGAAGCAGGCGCTGCCCGACCGCCGGATCGCGGAACTTCCAGAGCCCCTTGCGAGCCCCCTCCATCAGCGTCGCGTAGACGGCGAGCTCGATCGATTCGCGCACGGCGAACTGTGTCGGCTCGTTGCGCGTCACGCCCGCATCGAACTCGAACAGCTTGTTGACCGCGACGTAGCGGAACGTGTTCGTGTTGAGACCGATCGAGTAGATCGTCTTCGTCGTCGTGACGCTGGTGAGCACCTCGCCCGACTGCACGGAGACGATGCGCATGCCGACCGTCACCACGTCGCGCCGGTAGCGGATGTCGCCGCCGATCCCGAGATAGCGGGCGCCGATCCCGCCCGTCACGAAATTCGCGTCGTAGGCGAGGATGCCCCCCTCGACCAGCAGGCCGGCGAAGCGAATCGGCGGCAGCGGCATGGCCTGGTCCTGATCGAATTCCTGGCGGGTCGCGCGGATGAGCTGCCGCTCCTGCAGGATGTTGGCGAGGCTTCCGCGCTCCACCACCCGGAACCAGCGGCCGCCGCCGGTGCGGCGCAGCGCATCGACGAGAAAGGCCGCGCCGCCCTGAGTCACGGCCCGCGAGAATTCGGCGAAGTTGTCGCTCGGCTTGTTCTGGCCGGTCAGGTCGGGGAAGCTGTAGACGGCGAGGTCCACCGCCTTCACCGGCGGCGGCAGCAGTTCGAGATTCAGGCCGGTCGGCGAGGTCTCGGTGACGGTCGGCGCCTCGTTGAGCGGCTCGCGCTCGCCGACCGCCACGCAGCCACCGAGCCCGAGCATCGCGAGCAGCAGAGCGCCGGCTGCCATGCCCCGGCGGAATGAAGGTTCAGCCCACATCAGATCAGCAATCCCGGCCACGACCGGGCCGCTTGTTGCGGCCTTCGAGTCGTTTGATTGCGAGAGTCGTGACGACCGTCGTCACGCATACTCGAAGATGCTGCTTGCGCAGCCAGACGTCGTTGCGAAGATCCAGTTCTTCTAAGGTGTCGCCGGGACGACCACCTGCGTCGTCGTCTGGCCGTCGTTGATCGTGACTTGCACGTCCGAGCCGACCCTCAGGAATTGGATCGTCGTGCCCTGGAACACGAAGGTTCCGTTCGGGCGCGCGTTCTCGCCGAAGATCGCCTGCGTGATCTGGTTGGCGAGCGAGCTGTACAGCTGGGATTGGAGCTGCTGCGCGAAGATTTGTCCCGGCGTCAGGGTCGAGATACCCCCCCGGGAGGTGCCCGTGCTGAACAGCTGCTGCTGACGCTGCTGCGCCGCCTGCGGGATGTTCTGCGCCTGCGCCTCGGATTGCAGCCAGCTGCCGTTGAGCGGGCTCCCGCCGAAGGCCGGGTTCACCGCTTGGTAAACGAGGTTGCCGGCCTGGGAGGGAGCGGCCGACAACAGGATCGCGGCGCCGACCGCGAGGATGCGTGTCTTCATGATCTGGCCCCTGCCCCTCGAACGGCTCCGGAACGCCTCACGCGACGTCCCGTGCGGGCCGCGCGCGAGGGCGCGGCGCCGCGGAAGTCTCGCGAGACACGGTGCAGCGATGTCCGGCTCATCGCGCACGGACTTGGTTGATGATGATGCTCTTCGGAACGCCGCCCTGACTGACGTCGACGGAGGCACCGTTGCCGAGCTGGGTCACGCTCACGTCGCGACTCCCCGGCACCGATCCGGTCGCCGTGTTGCCGTCGCCGCGCTGCAGGACCGTCAGGCTGCCCCCGGCCGGGCCGTTGACGCCGAGGTCGGCGACGTTGCCGGCGCCGATCTGCTGCAGATCGAGCCTGAGCCCGCTGCCGGTCAGGGTCCCCTGCCCGACATTGTTGAGCCCCTGCTGGCCGATGAGCGCCGTGTTGCCGTTGCCGATCGCCACGATCCCGGCACGATTGCCCTGGCCGGATTGGCTGATCTCGGTGCTGTTGCCGATCCCGGTCTGGCTGTTCGACGCGAGCTGGCCGGCCCCGCCGACCGCCCCGCTGTCCGGCTGCAGGACCCTGATCGGAATCTGAATGCCGCCGATCGTGGGATACTCGATCGGGACGCCTGCCTGCTGGGCATCGGCCGCAGAATGAAGGCCGGTCAGAAGGAGGCCCGCGCAAGCACAGCACAGGGCACGACGGGGAGATACGGCACGTGCCGGACTGCTCATATCCCCGCTCCCTCTTTCATGGACGATAGGATTGATTGTAACACGACTTTATGAATCATCTTCTTCCGAAACTGGTTACTCGAACATGCATCCTGTGCATCGTCGATATCCAGTACCGAGCGGGATCCAGGCCTCCCTCGCCACCTTCATCTGATGGCATTCCTCAAGTCAAATGGAATCATGCCCGGTATAGGACATCAAGCAGACTGAAGAGGCCTGGCGTGATCAGGCTGCAACAGCCCGATTCGGTGCGTGACATCAGACTTACAGGCTGTCGGTCGGCTCCGGTCCGCTTCGTTCACAGGTGTAGGTGATATCGTTGGCTTTCACGGTGAGAATGGCGCGGTAGGAGGCCGAGGGCTCCAACGACAGGCTCGGACCGTCGATGCGCACCGAGCGCCCCGCATCGAGCGAAAACGCCGATTCCTGGTTGATCTGCGCCGACCCCGATCGCCCCTGTTTCACGACCTGCAGGCGATAGGTGCCGGTCCGGGCGCCATCCGAACGGAGACGGACCTCGATCTGAACCTGCGGGCCCGCACGATGCTCGAGCAGGGTACAGGAGATCGGTGGCGGAACGTCGCCGGACGCGGTCATGACACGCCCCTTCTCGGCACAACGATCGGACGCGGATAGGGTCACTCGGTTCCGAAAGAACGAAGCGTGGCCCCCTGCCGAGGCAGGGGGCCACGCCCACTCGCGTCCCGTCGTCTTAGCGGGTCTGAGTGATCGTCGCGCGGTTGCCGCTGCCCGTCTGCGTGCTGTTGATCACGCTGTTCGGGTTGTAGCTCTGCGACGCGACGAGGACGTTGCCGTCGCCGTTCTGGAAGCCGGTGATGGTGCTGGCCGCCGACCGGGTCTGGCTGAGAGTGGCGTCGTTGTTGTTGCCGTTCTGGATCAGATAGATGCCGGCGTTCGACGAGGTGTTCTGCGCCACGGTCGCCGTGTTGAACGTCCCGCCCAGCTGGGTGACGGAGACGGTCGCGGCGTTGGAATTGATCTGCTCGATCGTCGCCCGGTTGTCGGTGCTGTACTGCGCCAGGATGACGTTGCTGTTGTTCGAGCCCGACTGCGTGATCAGGCCGTAGTTGCGGTCGCCGAACTGCGAAGCCCAGATGCCGCTGCCGCTGCTGTTCGACTGCGCGGCGAACAGGGTGTTGTCGTTGCCGACCTGGTTGAGGAGACCGGTCGAATTGTTCGAATTGTTGCCCTGATACAGGACCGCGACCGACCGGTCGCCATTCTGCAGCACCATGCCGGTGGTGCCCGAGGTGTTCTGCTGAACGACGTAGCCGTTGTCCGCGCGTCCGGCCTGGAGGACGTAGGCGGTCGAGTTCTTCGTGCCCTGCTGGTCGCCATAGGCGAAATGATCCGATCCGGTCTGCCGGATATAGATCGTCGACTGGTCCTTCGCGTTGTCCTGCGTGGCGAAAGCCGTCTGGTGATATTCGAGCTGCCCGACGTCGATCACCGAGTCGGAGCCGCCGGTCTGCGCCGTGGCCAAGGTGTGACCGGTATCGGTGACGCCGTTGAGGCCCTGCTGAATGACCTTCGTGGCGTTGCGCTCGCCGCCCGACTGACCGAGACCCGCGGTGTTGTTGTTGTCGCTCTGGGTCAGGTCGATCGTGTTGCTCTTGCCGTTGAGCTGCAGCGACTGGAACGCGTTGCGATCGCCGGTCTGGGTCACGATGAGGCTGTTGTTCGTCCCGCCGTTCTGGGTGCCCTTGGCGCCGTAGCCCGTGCCGTTGTCGCTGCCGTCCTGCGTCACGTCCATCTTGCCGCCGACGCCGGTCTGGATGAGCTCGAGCTTGTTGGCAGTTCCCTTCTGCTCGGACTTGGCATTGTTGTTTCCGGCCGCGAAAGCGGGTGAAGCAACGAGGATGGCCAGAACGCTGACCGTCGCAATCGAAAGATGCCGCATGACTGTTCCCCTGCTGATTTTATCTGTCACTCGGCAGTCGGTTCGGGTTCATTAACCGGCTGTTGACCAGCTCGGCAAATCCGTCGATTGCTCTGTGAAGTTGTTAACGAGGAGTTAAATACGGGAGACAGGCGAAAACCGCATCATCCATTCGAATGATAAGATGCCGTTTTGGGTGGAAACGGATTGTTTAGGTTAACCTCGGCAAGGCACGAGGCCCTTGTTTGAGTTTGATTCTGCAAAAGCATTCGCACGGCGGGCGATGACTGCGCTGAGTATTCAGAAAGAGATTCTCCGGCCGCGCCTGCCGTGCTGAGAGCAGAATGGCGGCCTGCACCAAGCTTTACTCTTAATCTTGATGTTCGCTAATGTTTTCGAGCCGGCGTCGGTAGAAACGAAGTTCTGAGATTGATCTAATGCTGTTTTGCAGTGGAACCTGCAACAATATCGTGATATTATAGAAATACGGAGTCGAGCTACCAATCTCCGCTCCATCCTTTTCAAGTCATACGTAGTTTGACGGCGCGCAAAAAGTCAGATGTTCGGCAGTTGCAGGTAGTGGCACGAATGCATCACTCGATCTATAATGATATCGTTCAGACGAATGTCGCTTGAAGGTCGATGCCGCGAGCGGATAACCGTGCAATGCGGCGCCGGCAAAAAATATATTGATATATCGCCATAGAGATCGCTCGGGATGCCGGATAAATACGCGCTTCTCAATGTTCTCGATAAAGTTGGCTCGGCAGCCGTATTGATCAATTGTCGTGGCAAGACGATCGATTGCAATATGTTGGCAAGGAAGATCATTTCCGACGATGTCTCCGAGACGACGCCCATCGACGCTGAGCTGTTTACGAGCCGTATGATCTCCAATGCGCTGACCGAGCCGTTCGGCACGGTCGAACTGGAACGGCCGCGCAGCGATCAGCGGCTGGTCTTCCAGGCCATGGACATCACCGCCATGGGGGAGGCCCATCGCCTGCTGATCCTGATCGACCTCGCCGTCCGCACCCAGGTCTGCGCCCCGGCGCTGGAGAAGATCTTCGGTCTCACGGCGGCCGAAGGCCGTCTCGCGGCGGAGCTCAGCCGGGGAATCCCGCTGGCCACCATCGCGCAGAGCCGCAATGTGAGTATCGCGACGCTGCGCAGCCAATTGGCGTCGATCTTCGGCAAGACCGGAACCTCGCGCCAGCCCGAACTGGTCGCGCTGCTCGCCCGCGTATGTCAGTTCTCGCCGATGGCCGATGTTCAACGTTGACGAAAAAATATGATGCGCGTGCTTCGCAGGTTTTGCGATGATCTGCGTTCAGGCAGGCCGCGGTGTGAGCAGGATTGATGGATGACGATGACGGCTGCGGATTGCGGTCTAACGATGGCCATACGCCGCCGTCGATTGGCCTCAGGCGCCCTCTCGATTTACATTTCCGCAACGGACGCCGAAAATCTACAATGCGGTGGCCAAAAACCGGACCGCTTCATCCGAACGAGAGTGGTTTAGCTTGAGAATGGCGTCTATCTGTCGGCTCCGGTGGACGGAGGCCGCGTCCGGGGATCGGCGCTGACGCGGATAAGGGAGAGTTCGTCGGATGACACGGAACGTGGCTGGACCGGGGGCGGGCTGCGCCGTGCCTCCGGCTGAGTTTCTCCGCGCCCTCGCCTGCGTCGCCTGGCTCGGGCTCGGTGCCGTCACGGCCTCCGCTCAGGATGCCAAGCCGGTCCCGGCCGAAGCCTCCCGAGCGGGCTGCGACGCGGCCTGCGCGCGCCAGGCCATCCCTGCCGCCGTGCAGGCCTGCGTGCCGGGAATCGAGCGCCAGGCACCGACGGATTTCGAGTGGATGAACCGGCCGACCGGCTCCATCTTCCAGGAAGCCGAGCCGCCCGCTGGGACGGACACCGTGGTGAAGTTCCGCGGCGACTCGGTGCGCTTCCTCAATCCGCAGGGTCAGTGGGTGCGCATCACCTACGAGTGCGACTACGACACCGCGGCGCGGTCCGCTCGCGGCGTCAAGGTCCGCCTCGGGCGGATCGACGGCAAGGGCGCGAATGCCGGCGCCGCCGCCCTTCCCGCCGGCGCGGCCGGTGCGGGGCGCGGACAGGCCGCCACCGCGGCGCCGCAGGTGCAGGCGAAGCGTCCCCGCCCGAGCGAGCCGAGCGAGGTCGAGATCCGGCAGGTCGCACCGTCGGCGGGGCGCTGAGTGCGGCCGGATCGCCGAGACCGGGGCGTCACGAACGGGAGGCTGCCGATGCGATGGATGTTGCCCGCTCTCGCGACCCTGTTCTCGGTCCCGCCCGGGATCGGCCTGGCTCAGGCCATCACCAACGTGAACGAGTGCACCTTCATCACCGATCCGATCGCGCTCCGGCGCTGCATCGACGGGTTTCAGCAGCGCGGACCGGCGGCGCAATACCCGCAATCCGCGCCGATCCCGCCGATCGAGACCCCGGCCCAGGCGGAGCGGGACCAGCTCGACAGCAAGGTCCCGCCGAATACGAGTTTCAAGGACTCGCCCGAATGGCTGGGTCGCGGCGGCAAGGCACCGGAGCGGTCACCGCCGAAGCGCGGCGTGATCGACCTCAGCAAGTGATACCATTTCCGTTTGATCGCTTCGGTCTCTCCTCCGTCATCGCGAGGCGAAGCCGTGGCGATCCAGGGCGCGCGCCTTCCGGAGAGGTCGCGCACTGGATCGCTTCGCTGCCGCTCGCGATGACGGGATTAGGCGATGCCCAAGGTGATCGACCGGCGGCGTGTCAGGCCCTCTCGCCGCCGAGCACCAGGCGGAGTGACCGCGCGAGCTCGTCCCGGCGATAGGGCTTGTTGAGCACCGGGAGCTCGCCCTGGCCGAGGACCTGCCCTTCGTCGAGATTGGCGACATAGCCTGAGGTCAGCAGGATCTTGATGTCCGGGCGCACCCGTCGGGCCTCGGCGGCGAGCTGCGAGCCGTTCATCCCGCCGGGCATGACGACGTCCGAGAACAGGATATCGATGCGCTCGACGCCGCGCAGGTGCTCCAGCGCTTCGGCGGCGTTGCGGGTCACGATGACCCGGTAGCGCAGCTCCTCCAGGCTCTCCACGGCCATGCCGAGCACCTGTTCGTCGTCCTCGACGAGCAGGACCGTCTCACCGTCGCCGGCGCGGCGCAGCGGGATGGCGCCGATCGCGCCGGCCCCGATCTCCTCGCCGGCCGGGTCGGTCGAGCGGGGAAAGTACAGGCTGATCGTCGTGCCCCGATCCACCTCCGACTCGATCTGCGCGAAGCCCTTGGCGCTGCTGGTGAAGCCGTAGACCTGGCTCAGCCCGAGCCCCGTCCCCTTGCCGACCTCCTTCGTGGTGAAGAACGGCTCGAAGACGCGCTGGAGCTTGTCGGCCGGGATGCCGCTGCCGGTATCCGTCACCGAGATCACGACATAGGGGCCCGGTGGCACCCCCTTGTCCGCCACCGCCGCCGTGCCGAGCCGGACGTTGCGGCTCGTGACCGTGATGCGCGCCGGTCCGTCGCGGCCCTCCAGGGCGTCGCGGGCGTTCACGATCAGGTTCAGCACCGCCGCCTCGAACTGCGCCGGGTCGATGCGGATCGGGTCCAGCGCCGGATCGAGATCGAAGGCCAGCTCGACGGCACCGGTGGCCGCGCGCTCGGCGAGCGGCCGGAA
>NZ_BPRD01000040.1 GCF_022179745.1 Methylorubrum podarium | reverse complement strand
GGGCGGCATCGACGGCGGCCGGGAGGCCATCGCCGCCGTCAAGGCCGGAGACATGGCCTGCACCGTCTTGCAGAACGCCACCGCGCAGGGCGCCCAGGCGGTGGCGAACGCGGAAAAGTTCGGCCGCGGCGATTACGTCCAGCCCTACGAATGGATCCCCTACGAATTGATCGTCGCCGAGAACGTCGGCGCCTCTATCCGGCGCTGACGACGCGGGGCGTTCGAAGAAACGTCCTGAAACGCCCGGCCGCCGGCCTTCCTCAATACTGAACCGTCGCGCGAAGGCCGAGCACCGCGGCGTTGCGCACCCGGCGGCCCTCCGGGTCGCGGGGGTTGGCGATGCCGCCGCCCGGATGCAGGATCAGCTGCACGTCCGGCTGCACGGTGAAGCCCGGCACCACCACCGCCTGATAGGTCGCCTCGATCACCGTCTCCGCCCGCCGCCGCGGCATCGCCGTGCCGGTATAGACGATGGTGTCGATGTCGGACCGGCGCGCATCGTCGGAGAGGCGGGCATAGGCGAGGCTGAAGCCGACCGTGTCGTCGTCGCGGCCCTCCAGCAGGCCCTTATAGGCGAGCCCGGTATCGAGATAGGCGGAGACGAGGCTGGAGCGGGTCGGCGACCACGCCGCGCGCAGGAAGAAGCCGAGGCCCTCGTCGTCCTTGCCGGTCTCCCGGTAGAGCGTCTGGTCGTAGACCGCGTAGATCCCGGCATTGCCGCGCAGGCGGCGGCCGATTCCGGTGGCGTTCGGGTCGGCGAGCGGCAGGCCGGTCTGGTCGAAGCGCAGGGATTCGAACCGCCCGAAATGCTGCCAGCCGCCCAGGGTGATGTCGCCGGGCAGGCCCTTCGCGTCCTTGTCCGTGTTGTAGGCGTAGGTCGCCTCGGCCACGACGAGGGCGGGATCGTGGGCGCGGAAATTGGTGCCGGTGCGGTTGAGGCGCTGTGCCTCCGGGTCGTCGCCGGGGCGGTTGGCCCCGGCCGGGTCGCCGTCATAGAGCCCGGCCTGGAGCGAGAAGCCGTTGCCCGGCACGTATTTGGCCCGGATTGCCGGCGTCGCGAGCGGGTAGGCCGGGCCGCCGCTCGGCAGGTCGAGCCCGGTGATCGCCGGCCAGCCGAAGGTCGAGTTCACGAACACGGTCGCGGTTTGGCTGACGAAGAACTCGGTGTCGGCCGCCTGCTGGCCGACCCGCACGCCGAGCTTGCCCTCGAAGAGCTGCTGGTCGAGCCACAGAACGTAGAGGCGGGAGGCGGGCAGCGCCTCGATCACGCTCGCCGCAAGCAGGTTGCCGACATAGTAGCGCGACAGGCCGGTGCCGTGGATGAAGTAGGCGTTGGCGTGGACCGTGGCGCCGTCCCAGCCGGCGAGCCGCTGCAGGTCGAGGTTGAGCCGCAGATTCAGCCGGTCCTCGACGATCGCGCCCTGGCGGATGCCGCCGACGGGGTTGCCGAGGGTCTCGGCGATGTAGGTGAGGCTGTACTCGATGCCCCGCGCCTTCAGCAGGGGACGCAGGCCGAACGGATCGCCGAGCGGCCCGAGGGAAGGCTCGATCGAGCGCACGTAGCCGCCGGAGGCCTGACTCGTCGATTCGGGCTGGGAGACCGAGATCCGCGGATCGCCGCCCGCGCCCTCGTAGACCGGCTTTCCGGTGGATTGCGCGAGGGCCGGCGGACCGGCCAGAGTCGTCAGGGCGAGCGCGACGGGCAGGACACCGGGAACGGGGCGGCGGAACACGAGAGAACCCCTGGGACGGGCCGTAAAGCTTGAGTTTACGGTCCGGCTCTCGGCTCGGCCAGAGAACCAGCGGTAGAAACGCCGCCTCCCGACCGCGTGCCCCGCACCGGGATCGGGACCCAGGGACGGCTTCGACGGCGTCGTTCAAGCCGCGCTGTTGTCGAGCGCCCGCAGGTTGGCCACCAGCTCCGAGAATCCGTCGCCCTGGATCAGCACGTGGCGGCGGAGCTGATCGGCCGCCGCGGCGCCGTCGCCGGCGAGGATCGCGGCCACGACCGCCTCGTGCTCGGCGAGCGACTGCGCCACCCGGTGGCGGGCGCGCAGCTGCAGCCGCCGGTAGGGCGAGAGCCGGCGGTGCAGCGCCAGCGCCTGCCCGCACAGGAAGTCGTTGCGGCAGGCGCGGTAGACCACGGTGTGGAAGACGTAGTTCTCGCCGTAATAGGCTTCCGGATCTCCCGCCGCGGCCACCCGGGCGCAGGCCGCGAGCGCGCCCGTCAGCTCCGCCTCGAGTTCGGGCGTGAGGCGGCGCGCGGCGAGCCGGCCGCAGGACGCCTCCAGCTCCGCCATCGTCTCGAACATCTCCAGGAGATGCCCCGGCTCCGGCGCGCTCACCACCATGCCGCGGCGCGGCTTGGTCTCCACGAGGCCGGTGGCGGCCAGCTGCAGCAGCGCCTCGCGGATCGGCGTGCGCGAGACGCCGAAGCGCTCGGCGAGCTGCGTCTCGTCCAGGCGCGCCCCGAGGGCGAGACGCCCCTCGACGATCTCGTCCTCGATCGTCTGCCTGAGGCGCTGGGTCTGGTTCATCGGTCGAGTCATCGGCGATTTCCTGCCGATCCATATTCAAGGGCGTTGACAAAATATGCAAGATGGCGCGATCTTGTATTCTATGCTGCGCAGCCACGTATATTGTGCGGCGCACAAAAGCCCCCTCAAGCGGGCGAACGAGATTCCGCGAAAGCGGTATTCGGAAGGAAACGCCATGACCCTGAACCGCCGCCACCTCCTCGCGGCCGGACTGGCCGCGCCCGCGCTGCTCAGGCTCGGGACCGGCTCGGCCCAGGCCGCCACGATCCTGAAGCTCTCGCACCAGTTCCCCGGCGGCTCGATCGACGAGGGCGATTTCCGCGACCGGATGTGCCGGAAGTTCGCGGCCGCCATCAAGGAGCGCTCGAAGGGCGCGATGGAGGTGCAGGTCTATCCCGGCTCCTCGCTGATGAAGACCAACGCCCAGTTCAGCGCCATGCGCAAGGGGGCGCTCGACCTGTCGCTCTACCCCTCGCCCTATGCCGGCGGCGAGGTGCCGGAGATGAATATCGGCCTGATGCCGGCGCTGGTCCCCTCCTACGCCCAGGCTGTCGCCTGGAAGGAAGCACCCGTCGGCCGCAAGCTCACCGAGATCCTGGATGCCAAGGGCATCGTGCTGGTCTCCTGGGTCTGGCAGGCCGGCGGCGTGGCGAGCCGCGAGCGCCCGCTGCTGACGCCCGAGGACGCCAAGGGCATGAAGGTCCGCGGCGGCTCGCGCGAGATGGACCTGATGATGAAGCAGGCGGGCGCCGCCACGCTCTCGCTGCCCTCGAACGAGTCCTACGCCGCGATGCAGACCGGCGCCTGCGATGCGGTGCTGACCTCCTCCACCAGCCTGATCTCGTTCCGCCTGGAGGAGATCTCGAAGGCCCTGACCTCGGGCCGCGAGCGCTCCTACTGGTTCATGCTGGAGCCGATCATGATGTCGAAGATCGTGTTCTCCGGCCTGCCCAAGGACCAGCAGGACCTGATCATGGCGGTCGGCGCCGAGCTCGAGAGCTTCGGCCAGGAGGGCGCCAAGGCCGACGACACCCGCGTCGAGGAGGTGTTCGGCAAGGCCGGCGCCAAGGTCGTGCAGCTCGACGAGCCGACGCTCGGCAAGTGGCGCGACATCGCCCGCGACACCGCCTGGAAGGACTTCGCCAACAAGAACGCGAGCTGCGCCGAGCTGCTCAAGCTGGCGGAGAAGGTCGCATGAGCCACGCCTTCGACGCGGCCTCGGCCGCCTCCGAGACGCCCAAGGCCGAGGAGGCGCGGGTTCCGGGCCTGCTCGGCGTCATCGACCGCACCACGCGCCGGCTCAACCACCTCATCCTGGTGCTGGGCGGCGTCGCGCTCGTCGCCGCCTGCCTCGTGCTCAGCTACTCCGTGCTGATCCGCTACGTCCTGCACGAGCCGACCGAGTGGCAGGACGAGACCGCCGTGTTCCTCATCGTCGGCGCGACCTTCCTGTCGGCGGCGGGCGTCCAGGCCAAGCGCGGCCACGTCGCCATCGAGGCGCTCACCGGCCTGCTGCCTCCGGGCGTCAACCGGGTGCGCCTCGTCCTCGTCGACGTCGTCGGACTGGCCTTCGTCACCTTCTTCGCCTGGAAGAGCTGGAGCCTGTTCCACGAGGCCTGGGTCGACGGCCAGATCTCGCAATCGACCTGGGGGCCGCCGCTCTGGATCCCCTACCTGCTGATGTCGGCGGGCATGAGCCTGCTCGCCCTGCAATTCGTCCTGCAGATCGCCGAAGCGGTCCTCTACGGCCCCCGCGCCGCCGGCTGGGCCAAGCCGAAGATCGGCCTGGGGGCGGACATCAACCGCGACCTGCACGACCGCCCGGACGTCACGCCCGAGGGACCGGACCCCATGGGAACGACGACGGGACAGACGACCGGACGCACGACAGCCACGGCCCCGATTCGGCCGGTCACGACGACGGGAGGCAAGGCATGAGCACCGCCGCGATCGGCTTCCTCTATGCCGGGGCGACCCTCGGCGCCATGCTGTCGGGCATCCCCATCGCCTTCGCGCTCGGCTTCGTCGCCTTGGCCTTCATGTACGCGTTCATGCCCGCCGCCTCGCTCGATACGGTGGCGCAGAACGTCTACGAGGAGATGGCCTCGATCACCCTGCTCTCGATCCCGCTCTTCATCCTGAAGGGCGCGGCGATCGGGCGGAGCCGGGCCGGCCAGGATCTCTACTCGGCGATGCATGCCTGGATGCACCGCATCCCCGGGGGCCTCGGCATCGCCAACGTGTTCGCCTGCGCCCTGTTCGCGGCGATGGCCGGCTCCTCGCCCGCCACCTGCTCGGCGATCGGCTCCGCCGGCATCCCGGAGATGCGCAAGCGCGGCTACTCGCCGGGCTTCGCCGCCGGGATCATCGCCGCGGGCGGCACGCTCGGCATCCTGCTGCCGCCCTCGATCACCATGATCCTCTACGCGGTCGCCGCCGAGCAGTCGCTCGGGCGCCTCTTCCTCGCCGGGATCGGGCCGGGCTTCCTCCTGGTCGCCCTGTTCGCCGCCTGGTCGGTGTTCCGCTTCCGCTCGGAATTCGCGGCGGCCAAGCACGCCTACGAGCAGACCGGCGCGCAGCATCCGATCCTGCGGGAAGACGCCTACAGCATGCGCGAGCGCTTCTCGACGCTGCCGCGGGTGCTGCCCTTCGTGGTGCTGCTCACCGGCGTCATGGTCGCGCTCTACGGCGGCTACGCCACGCCCTCCGAGACGGCCGGCCTCGGCGGCCTGCTGGCGCTCGCCCTGATCGCGGTGATCTACGGCGTCTGGCGGTTCCGCGATCTCGACCCGATCCTGACCGCGACCCTCAGGGAATCGACCATGCTGATGCTGATCATCGGCATGTCGCTCCTCTACGCCTACGTGATGAGCTACCTCCACATCAGCCAGGCGGCGGCGCAGGCCATCGTCGCGATGCAGCTCTCGCCCTGGGTCCTGCTCGCCACGATCCTGGCCCTGGTGATCGCGCTCGGCTTCTTCCTGCCGCCGGTCTCGATCATCCTGATGACGGCGCCGATCATCCTGCCGCCGCTGAAGGCCGCCGGATTCGACCTCGTCTGGTTCGGCGTGGTGATGACGATCACCATGGAGATGGGGCTGATCCACCCGCCGGTGGGTCTCAACATCTTCGTCATCAAGAACATCGCCCCCGACATCCCGCTCAAGGACATCATCTGGGGCACCCTGCCCTTCGTGATCCTGATGGGCGTGGCGATCGTCCTGCTCTGCCTCGTGCCGGGCATCGCCCTCTGGCTGCCGGACCTGCTCCTGCCGACGACGCGCTGACGCACCGCCCGTCGCGAGACAAGAGACCCTCCGTGC
>NZ_BPRD01000039.1 GCF_022179745.1 Methylorubrum podarium | reverse complement strand
CGAGACGCACGCCGCCGGAGCGGCCCTGCCGCGCCTCGACCACGCCGGCCCGGACCAGCGCCTGGGCGATCTTCTGGAGGTGGTGCACCGAGATGCCGAAGCGCTGGGCGACGGCCGGAGTCGCGACCCAGGCTCCCGGCTCGACCAACGTCAGGTGCATCAGCAGACGAAGACCGTAATCCGTATGAAGCGAGAGATGCAGGAGCACCCTCCCGAGCCGCACCGCGCAACCTTCAGGCGAAGGCTGTTTCTGTACACATCATTTCAAGGTTGGACTGACGTGTACACACCTGGGAGCGACAAAACTTGCATGGATTAACTTCGCGCCCGTCCCGAAACGAAGGCGACCGCGGATCGGGGGATCCGCGGTCGCCTGGGGCCCGCAGCGCGGGCCGGATGAGTCGCGCTCGATCTTAGTTGTAGATCGGGAAGCGATCGGTCAGGGCGTGGACCTTCTCCTTCACCGCCGCCTCGACCGCCGCATCGCCGCCCTCGCCCTTCTCGGCGAGGCCGTCGAGCACCTCGACGATCATCGAGCCGACCTGCTTGAACTCGGCGACGCCGAAGCCGCGGGTCGTGCTGGCCGGGGTGCCGAGACGGATGCCCGAGGTGATCGTCGGCTTCTGCGGGTCGAACGGCACGCCGTTCTTGTTGCAGGTGATGTCGGCCCGCGACAGCGCCGCCTCGGCGGCCTTGCCGGTCAGGCCCTTCTTCTGCAGGTCGACCAGCATCAGGTGGTTGTCGGTGCCGCCCGAGGTGATGTCGTAGCCGCCCGAGATGATGGTGTCGGCGAGCGCCCGGGCGTTGTCGATGACCTGCTTGGCGTAGATCTTGAACTCGGGCTTCAGCGCCTCGCCGAAGGCCACCGCCTTGGCGGCGATGACGTGCATCAGCGGACCGCCCTGGAGGCCGGGGAAGATCGCCGAGTTGAACTTCTTGGCGAGCGCCTCGTCGTTCGTCAGGATCATGCCGCCGCGCGGACCGCGCAGGGTCTTGTGGGTCGTCGTGGTGGCCACGTGGGCGTGCGGGAACGGAGACGGGTGCAGGCCCGCGGCGACGAGGCCGGCGAAGTGGGCCATGTCGACGAAGAAGAAGGCGCCGACCGAATCGGCGATCTCACGGAACTTGGCGAAGTCCCAGTGACGCGGGTAGCCCGAGCCGCCGGCGATGATCACCTTCGGCTTGTGCTCCTGCGCGAGACGCTCGACCTGCTCCATGTCGATGCGCTGGTCCTCGCGGCGCACGGTGTAGGAGACCGGCTTGAACCACTTGCCCGAGACGTTCGGGGGCGCGCCGTGGGTGAGGTGGCCGCCCGCGGCGAGGTCGAGGCCGAGGAAGGTGTCGCCGGGCTGCATCAGGGCCATGAACACGCCCTGGTTCGCCTGGGAGCCGGAATTCGGCTGTACGTTGGCGAAGCCGCAGCCGAACAGCCGCTTGGCGCGGTCGATGGCGAGCTCCTCGGCGATGTCCACGAACTGGCAGCCGCCGTAGTAGCGCCGGCCCGGATAGCCCTCGGCGTACTTGTTCGTCAGCACCGAGCCCTGCGCTTCGAGCACGGCGCGCGAGACGATGTTCTCGGAGGCGATCAGCTCGATCTCGTGCTGCTGCCGGCCGAGCTCCTGCGCGATGGCGCGGGCGATCTCGGGATCCGTCTCGGCAAGATGAGACGAGAAGAAGGTGTCGAGGGTGTTGGTGTCGGACGCAGTTCCGGCGCTCATGAGCGTAGCCTCTTTACGTTGTTTACGGGCAAACCCACCCGTTTCCCGTCGGCGTTCACGGGGGTGTTTTTCAGGCACTATTCGTACACGTCGCGGCACGACAGGCCAAGCACAGGTGATTTTTCGCCTGTCTTCAAAATTTTTGAAGGGAGTAGATCCCCGCTGTGGCACTGCAACGCAGCCGAACGGTCCCGCACACGAAAACACCCGGCAAAGCCGGGTGTCTCGGGGCCGACCAGTCGGGTGCTTCGCCGGCCCTGCCACCCGTCCGGTGACCGTAGCCTTAGCCCTCGTCGCGGCTTGTCGATTTGCGTCGCGTCCTTGCCGAAAGGCGGCAGGCGCCCCGCGGCGATGGGATCAGACGTCAGGCCTGGAGACGGCTCTTCACATCGCCGAGGCTGGCGCGGACGAGATCCTGTGCCGCCGCGCCCTGCAGACGCTCGCGCAGCAGGGTCTCCGACACCTTGACGGCGGCGTCGGCGGCGGCGGCGCGAACCTGAGCGGAGGCCTGGGCCTCGGCCTGGGCGATCTTCGCCTCGGCCGCCTTGGTCCGGCGCGCGACGAAATCGTTGAGGCGGGCATGGCCCTCGGCGGCGATGCGCTCGGCATCCTCGCGGGCGCCGGCGACGATCGCCTCGGCCTCGCGCTCGGCCTCGGCGCGGCGGCGCTTGTAGTCGTCGAGCACGGCTGCGGCCTCTTCGCGCAGGCGACGGGCCTCGTCGAGCTCGTGGCGCACGCGCTTGGCGCGGCTGTCGAGCCCCTTGGTCATCATCGAGAAGCCGCCGACCCGCCAGACGATGACCAGGAACGCCACGAAGGCGACGGCGACCCAGAATTCCGCGGTCAACAACATGTCGGTCTCAAACCCTTGGTCGGCCTTACGCCCGGCGGACCGGAGCGGGGTCGGTTCGGATGGGGAGGGGCCGGCACGGGGCCGGCCCTCGGGTCAGTGGACGGCGGGCGTCGCGTCGAGGGCGCGGTTCAGGCTTGCCTGATCGGGCGCCTGGCCGGTCAGCCGCTCGACGATGGCCGAGGCGGTCTCGCCGGCGATCGTGCGGACGTTGCCCATGGCTTCCGTCGTGCGGGCGCGGAGGGTCGCCTCGGAGGCGGCGAGCCGCTGGTTCAGCTCGGCCTCGAGCGTCTTGCGCTTGGCGTCGGCCTCGGCGGAGAGGCTGTTGCGGGTGTCCTGGGCGATGGCCTGCGCCTTCGCCTGGGCCTCGCGCAGGGACTTTTCGTAGGCGGCGCCGGCGGCGTCGGCCTCGGTCTTCATGCGCTGGGCCTCGTTCAGATCGGACGAGAGCCGGCCGGCGCGTTCGCCGAGGATCGCCTCGATGCGCGGCAGCGCGACCTTGGACATGAGGTAGTAGAGCAGGCCGAAGGCCAGCGCGAGCCAGATCAGCTGCGCGAGGAAGGTGTGGCTCTCGAAGGGCGGGAAGGCACCGCCGTGGCCGCCGGACGGCTGCTCCGTATGGGTATGGGGGCTCCCGGGCGGAACGATCTGCGTGTCCGCGGTCGGAGAGGGGGTCGTGAGGGGATTCTTCTGCTCGGCCATGGCCCTGTCCGGTGACGTCGGAAGGCCGGCTCCGCGGGCGGAGCGGCCGGATCAACGAGCGAGGGCGTGCGAGGCGGGCTTCGCGCCGGCTCGCACGCCCTCGAAAGGCACGTCAGACGGCGAAGAGGAGCAGCAGCGCGACGAGCAGCGAGAAGATGCCGAGCGCCTCGGTGAGCGCGAAGCCCAGGAGGAGGTTGGTGCGCTGGCTGTCGGCGGCCGACGGGTTGCGCAGCGCGCCCGAGTAGAACTGGCCGAACAGGTTGCCGAGGCCGATGCTGGCGCCCGCCATGCCGAGGCAGGCGAGGCCGGCGCCGATGTACTTCGCAGCGACGGGATCCATGAAACACTCCTGAAGTTCGAACGGGGTTCGGTGTGGGCGGAAGGGTCCGGCCGGAAAGGATCAGTGGCCGGGGTGGAGGGCGTCGGCGAGGTAGACCGCCGTCAGCGTCGCGAACACGTAGGCTTGGAGGGCCGCGACGAGGAACTCGAGGGCCGTCAGCGCGATGGTCAGCGCGAGCGGCAGGGGCGAGAGCACGCCCCAGGCGCCGGCGACCAGCAGCTGGACCACGAAGAAGGCGAAGATCTTCAGGGCGATGTGGCCGGCCAGGATGTTGGCGAAGAGACGGACCGAGAGGCTGATCGGCCGCGACAGGAACGACACGATCTCGATCGGCACCATGATGAGAAGCAGCGGCTTCGGCACGCCCGACGGCACGAACACGCCGAGGAAGTGGGTGCCGTGCTTGGCGACGCCGTAGATCACCACGGTCAGGATCACGACCAGCGCGAGGCCGAAGGTGACGATGAGGTGGCTCGTCACCGCGAAGGCGTAGGGGATCATCCCGAGCAGGTTCAGAATGAGCACGAACATGAAGAGGGAGAAAACGAGCGGCAGGAGGCGCTTGCCGTCGGCGCCGGTCGCCTGGTGCACCGTGTCGGCGATGAACTCGTAGAGCGTCTCGGCCAGCGCCTGGAGGCGGCCCGGGACGACGGAGCGCCCGGAGGTCGCCACGATGGTCAGCAACGCGATGATGCCCACCGCGGCGAACATGTAGAGAGCCGATTGCGTGAACGCGAGCTGCTGGTTGCCGATGTGACCCAGCGAGACGAGCGGCTGCAGCTCGAACTGGTGGATCGGGTCGATACTGACCGCCATGTGCCCGCTTCCGCCCCTTTTGTGTGTCGCGCGCGGGAACCCGGCGGCTCCCGTCTGTCGCGCGTCGCCCTTACACGATGCCGGGCGAGTCTCAAGACCCCTGAGGCGGCTTGGAGACCCTTACCGACGATCTTTCTCAGTTTTTCTTCCCGCTGAAGCCGCTGACCCGCATGACGTTGTAGATCCCCGTCACGAAGCCCAGCATCAGCAGCACGATCATGCCCCACGGCTTGGTGCCGAGGAGATGATCGAAGATGTATCCGAGGATTCCTCCGGCGATCACGCCCGCGATGAACTCGGTCGAGAGCCGCATGGCCTGACCGATCGGGGCTCCCCCGCCGGATGTGCCGGTGCGCGCAAGCTTGTCGGGAGCGGCTTTGGGCCGCTTGCCCTCGAGCTGCGTCTCGAGACGCTTGAGCCTCGCGGAGAGATCGCCGTCAGCGGGAGCCTTTTCCGGCCCGCCCCCATTGCCTGCCGGGTCGCCGCTCACAGGCGACCCCACACGTCGTCGGGAGCGGAGGGAAACGAACTGCCCCCTCGGCGCGGCGCACCATAGTTTCGCCAACCTTGAGTGTCAAGGCGACCGGCGCACCAATCAAGTTGTTGATAAAACAACATATTTCTTCGTTTTTCCACGGCTGTCCGGCGCCGGATCAGGCCCCCAGCATCGGCTTGATGATCTTCTCCATCTCCTCGATCGAGAGGGCGCCGGCGTGCTTCTCGCCGTTGATGAAGAAGGTCGGGGTCGATTCGACCTTGAGGGTTTCGAGGCCGCGGGTCTTCACCGCGTTGATGGCGCCATAGGTCTTCTGGTCCTTGAGGCAGGCCTCGAACTTCTCCTTGGAGAAACCGGCCTGGCGCAGGAGCTGCTCCATGGCGTCGACGGGCGATTGCGGCTTGCGCACGAAGGCCCAGCTCTGCTGCTGGTCGAACAGCAGGTCGGTGATCGGATAGTACTTCGCGTCGCCGTCGCAGCGCGCCAGCATGAAGGCGGCGGTGGCGAGCGGGTCGAGGGGGAATTCGCGCAGGGTGAAGCGCACCTTGCCGGTGTCGATGTAGCGCTCCTTCAGCACCGGCCAGGTCGTGGCGTGGAAGTGGGCGCAGTGCGAGCAGGTCATCGAGG
Organism: Methylorubrum podarium; assembly: GCF_022179745.1. Classification (GTDB taxonomy): domain Bacteria; phylum Pseudomonadota; class Alphaproteobacteria; order Rhizobiales; family Beijerinckiaceae; genus Methylobacterium; species Methylobacterium podarium. Next base: position 35,113 of record NZ_BPRD01000039.1, on the reverse strand, counting down.
CGTACTCGATGATCGTCACCTTTGCGTCCGGCGGTCCGAGCCAGACGTCGCCGAGCGGGCCGGGCTGCATCAGGGCGGCCGTGTCGGCCGATTGCGCCAGCGCCTCGAGGGTCAGGCGGGGCAGCAGGGCGGCGGTGCCGAGGGCAAGGCCGGTCAGTTTCAGGGCGTCGCGCCGGGTGATCATGGCAGGGGCGGGCTCCGTTCGCGGGCCGCGCTCGGCCCGATACCGCGCTATAGGACGGAACGGCTCCGTCCGGCCGAGGGACGCGTCGCCGCACGGCCTGTCCGCAGCCGCTTATCACGCTGCGCCGCCGCCCGCACGTCCCTCCGTTCGGGAGTTGTTCGGGAGTTGCGAAGCGCGCCGCGCTAGCGCCGCGCCACCACGGCGATGCCGAGCCGGTCGAGGGCATCGCGCAGGCGATCCTCCTCGATGCGCGCCACCGCCAGCGCCACCTCGCCGCGCCGGGCGGGATCCAGGACCTTCTGCGGCGCGCGGCGCGAGGCCCGGTGCAGGCGATCCTGGCGCAGGACGATCTTGCCGACACAGGCCCAGCCGTAATGGGCGTTGACGCGCTGGATCACGATCGGCGCGAGGTGCTGGAGTTCGAGGGCGAAGGCGCCCTCCACCCGCACCACGAGGGTGCCGGGCTCCGGCCGCCCCTCCGCGTCGCGGCGGGCGCGGCGCGGCCATTCGAGCTTGACCGGCTGGCAGGCCCCGGCGAGGCGCGCGCCGACGATGTCCGGCCACACGGCGAGGATGTCGGAGGAGGCGAAGCCCTGCGCGGCGAAGGCCGGGCCGATGCAGCCCTCGATCAGTTCGCTGAGCGGTTTGACGCGCGCCATCGGCACTCCGGAACACGAGGGCGGCACGGTGAGCGCGTCCCTCTCGGCAAACTACCCGAATTGCGGCCTGCGGGGGAGTCGGGACCGGGCGTGATCGCGCGACGACACGGCCGCGCGACTTTTTCGCGAAGAGCCCGCAGACGCTTTTTCCGCCCTCGCGCTCCCGCTATGGACGGGCCATGCCCGCCGCCTCGGCCGCCGATCTCCTTGCCTGGTACGACCGCCACCGCCGAGCGCTGCCCTGGCGGGCGCTGCCGGGCGAGACCCCCGACCCCTATCGGGTCTGGCTCTCGGAGGTGATGCTGCAGCAGACCACCGTCGCGGCGGTGAAGCCCTATTTCGAAAAATTCCTGACGCTGTTTCCCAGCGTCGCGGCACTCGCCGCCGCGCCGGAGGAGGCGGTGATGTCGGCCTGGGCCGGGCTCGGCTACTATTCCCGCGCGCGCAACCTGCATGCCTGCGCCCGGGCGGTCGCTGCCGCGGGCGGCTTCCCCGACACCGAGGAGGGCCTGCGCAAGCTGCCCGGCATCGGCGCCTACACGGCCGGTGCCATCGCCGCCATCGCCTTCGACCGGCCGGCCGCGGCCGTCGACGGCAATGTCGAGCGGGTGATGAGCCGCCTCCACGCGATCGAGACGCCGCTGCCTGCGGCCCGCGCGCAGATCCGCCTGTTCACGCAAGCGCTCGTGCCGGAGCGGCGGCCGGGCGATTTCGCGCAGGCGCTGATGGATCTCGGCGCGACCCTGTGTACCCCGAAGCGCCCCGCCTGCGCCCTCTGCCCGTGGATGCGGCCCTGCCGCGCCCGCGCCGAGGGTCTGCAGGAGACCTTTCCGAGGAAGGTGAAGAAGGAGAAGGGCATTTTGCGCAAGGGCGCGGCCTTCGTCGCCCTGCGGGCCGGCGACGAGGCGGTCCTGCTCCGCACGCGGCCGGCGGAGGGCCTGCTCGGCGCCATGGCCGAACCGCCGACGAGCGCGTGGCTGCCCGATTACGATCCGGCCAAGGGCCTGCTCGACGCGCCGCTCGATGCCCGCTGGAAGCGCCTGCCGGGCGTGGTGAAGCACGGCTTCACCCACTTCCCGCTGGAACTCACGGTGTTCCTCGCCCGCGTCGCCGCGGAGACCGAGCCGCCCGAGGGGATGCGCTTCACGCCCCGCGCCGCGCTCGACACCGAGCCGCTGCCCGGCGCCATGAAGAAGGTGCTCGCCCACGCGCTCAGCGGTCCGGTGCCGCTCGCGGCCCCCGTTCCGAGGCTACCCCCCGAACCCGATCTCGCCACGCCGCCCGAGCCCGAGCCGCCACCGCGGCGCGGGCCGATCCCGAAGCCCGCCTCGTCGCGGCCCTCGGATCTGGCGCGGATCGTCAAGAAGGCGCCGAAGCCGGTCCGGACACGGTGAGATGCAGAGATCTGCCCTGCACCCGTGAAAGGACTCGTCCTTTCGAAACCTCGGACGGGCGTTACGCCCCGGCCTGGCCCCGCATCGTGCTGCGGAAATCGTCGATGCAGACGAGGCGTCCCTGGCGTTCCACGTGCCAGAAGGTCCAGCCGTTGCAGGCGGGCAGGCCCTGCACCAGGGCGCCGACCTTGTGGATCGAGCCCATCGCCGGGCCGACGCTGAGCTGGCCGTCCGGCCGCACCGTCGCGCGGAAGCGTCGGCGCTCGTCGGTCAGGGTCTCGCCGGCGCGGACATGCCCGGCCTCGACCACGCTGAGGAAGGGAATCCGCGGCTCGGCCCGCTTCGGGGTGGCCAGCGCCAGCGAGGCCGCGGACAGGGTCTCGATCCCCGCGATCCGGGCCCGTGCGGCCGCGGCGTAGGTCGGGTCGCGCTCGCAGCCGATGAAGCGGCGTCCGAGCCGCTTCGCGACGGCTCCGGTCGTGCCGGTGCCGAAGAACGGGTCGAGCACCACGTCGCCGGGATTGGTCGCCGCCAGCAGCGTGCGGGCGAGCAGGGCCTCCGGCTTCTGGGTCGGGTGGACCTTGCGGCCCGCCTCGTCCTTCAGCCGCTCCTCGCCGGTGCAGAGCGGGATGAACCAGTCGGAGCGCATCTGAAGGTCTTCGTTGCCGGCCTTCAGGGCGTCGTAGTGGAAGGTGTACTTGGCCTGGGCCGAGCGCGAGGCCCAGATCAGGGTCTCGTGCGCGTTGGTGAAGCGCTTGCCGCGGAAGTTCGGCATCGGGTTGGCCTTGCGCCAGACGATGTCGTTCAGGATCCAGTAACCGAGATCCTGCAACGCGCTGCCGACCCGGAAGATGTTGTGGTAGGAACCGATCACCCACAGGGTGGCGTTCGGCTTCATCACGCGGCGCGCGGCCTTCAGCCAGGCGCGGGTGAAGTCGTCGTAGGCTTCGAAGCTGGAGAACTTGTCCCAGTCGTCGTCGACGGCGTCGACCACGCTCTGGTCGGGACGGGTCAGGCCCGCCTCGCCGAGCTGGAGATTGTAGGGCGGGTCGGCGAAGACGCAGTCGACGCTTTCGGCCGGCAGACGGTCCATGGCGGCGATGCAGTCGCCGATCAGGATCTCGTCGAGGGGAAAAGTGTTGGGGAGACGCTGAACGGAGGGTGCAAGACCCATCCGCGGCGCCGACGCGATCCGCCCGGTACGCGAGACCTGATTCCGGGCGGTGACGCCGACGACCGCGGTACGCGGGGAAGCCATGGCAAACACCGGTTACGCGACTGACACCGGGACCATGCGGCGATCACGGTAAAGGTCGGGTTTGCCGACGCCGTAAATCTGCGTCTCGATATGGGGCGGCAATTTTTGCCGCCCTTTTTCATGCGCTGGATGCAACGCTGTGCGACCGCACGGACAACCCCGCGCGAAGCTTTGTCGAGGCTTTTCCCGTCCCGCGCGGCGCGGCGCCGAATGCTTGCGCGGCAAGTGTTGCGACTATCGCGGCATCGCGCCCCGAACACGAGCCAAGTAATCAATTCTTAACGCGACATGAACCCATGGGATCGCGGCCGATAGTCTGATTCTCGTCCGATACCGCGGCGCAAAATCCTCGTCTTATTTTGGCCGAGATCGGGCTCATTTTCCGCGGCGCTCAACGCACATCGCAAACAACAAGGGAATGCGATCCTCGATGAAGGTTTCCAACCGGACCGTTGCCGTCTGCCTCGCCACCGTCGTCGGCGCCCTCGCGACGCTGCCCGCCCAGGCCCAGAGCGGCCAGGCCTCCTGGTACGGAAGCGGCCGGAAGACGGCGAATGGCGAGCGTTTCAACCCCAACGGATACACCGCCGCCCACCGCAGCCTGCCCTTCGGCACCCGCGTTCGCGTCACGAACCGCGCCAACGGCCGCTCCATCGTCGTGCGCATCAACGATCGCGGCCCGTTCGTCGGCGGCCGGGTGATCGATCTGGCCCGCGGCTCGGCCCGCGCCATCGGCATGTCGGGCACCAGCTACGTCTCGCTCAACGTCGTGCGCTGAGGCGCCCGGACGGCGAACCGTCCTCTCTCCGGGACCGGCGCACCGTCGCCGAGCGTTGCCGGGGAACCGACCCGTTCCCATAATTGTCTCACCCGATGCCGTGCGTCCCGGATCGTCCGATCCGGGTCCGCGCCCTGAGGAGAGGAGAGGGGATCGAGATGGCGAAGCCGATGGTGGTCGAGATTCCGCACGAACTCGGCCGCGACGAGGCCCGGCGGCGCATCGACGAGGGCACCGCCCGCGTGCGCGAGGCGCTCGGCAAGAGCGGCATCGCCATCAACACCCTGAACTGGACCGGTGACCGCCTCGACTACTCGGTCACCGCGCTGACCCAGACCGTGGACGGCCAGATCGATGTCGGCCCGGACGTCGTGCGCGTCGAGGTCCGGATGCCGCTGCTGCTCTCGATGTTCGCGCAGAAGATCCAGAAGATCGTCGGCAAGGAAGGCAACAAGCTGCTCCTGCCCAAGAAGTAGCGGGAACCCCTCCGCCCACACCCCGTTGGCCCGGACGACGGCGCGACGGACGGGCCGTCAGCGAGGTGCGTTCGAATGGCCAATCCCGGATCGATCCCGGAAACCCCCACGCCCGGCCCCGAGGTTCCGAGCCCCGGTCCGGAGACGCCCGGCCCCGCTACGCCCGACACGCCGCGGATCCCCGAGCCGGGTCCCGGGCCCGAGATTCCCGGCGGGACGCCCGCGGAAGCGCCGGGAACCATGCCGACCGAGATCCCGGTCGAGAGCCCCGGCCTTCCCGACTCGACCCCGACTGGTCCGGCCAACCCGACGGCCTAGAGCATCGTCCCGAAAGGTGGTTGCCGGCTTTCGGGAAAAGACGATGCAAGATCGGAGACCTCGCGCATCGTCCTGGATTCGAAGGCCAGGACGATGCGCGAGGGCCCACTTCCGGCGAGGCTGCCGGCCTGCGGGCGAAGAGAATGGCGACCTGAGGCGCGCGCTTCGCTCGGGATAGGATCTCCGGGAGCGCGCGGAATCCGCTTCCGTTGTTCCGGGCTGCGGCTGCTGCCATAAGCCCGCCATGGCCGCTCCCCCGCTTCTCACTCTTCAGGACGTCGCACTCACCTTCGGCGGCACGCCGCTGATCGAGCGGGCCGAGCTGACGATCGCGCCGGGCGAGCGCGCCTGCCTGGTCGGCCGCAACGGCTCGGGCAAGTCGACCCTGATGCGCATCGCCGCCGGTCTGGTCGAGCCGGATCGTGCCGTGCGGTTCGTCCAGCCCGGCACCACGATCCGCTACCTCGCGCAGGAGCCGGATTTTTCAGGGTTCGAGACGACCCTCGCCTTCGCCGAGGCCGGCCTCGCACCGGGCGACGACGCGCACCGCGCCCGCTACCTGCTGGAGAGCCTCGGCCTGAGCGGCAGCGAGGATCCGCGGCGATTGTCGGGCGGCGAGGCGCGCCGGACCGCGCTCGCCCAGGCGCTGGCGCCCGAGCCCGACATCCTGCTCCTGGACGAGCCGACCAACCACCTCGACCTGCCGGCCATCGAGTGGCTGGAATCCGAGCTGAAGCGGACCCGCTCGGCCCTCGTCCTGATCAGCCACGACCGCCGCTTCCTCTCCGCCCTGTCGCGGGCGACCGTCTGGCTCGACCGCGGCGTGACCCGGCGGATCGAGCAGGGCTTTTCCAGCTTCGAGGCGTGGCGCGACGCCTTCTTCGAGGAGGAGGAGCGGGACAAGCACAAGCTCGACCGCAAGATCGCCGATGAGGAGCACTGGCTGCGCTACGGCGTCACCGCCCGACGCAAGCGCAATGTGCGCCGCCTCGCCGACCTGCAGAACCTGCGCAAGGAGAGCCGTGAGCATCGCCGCCCGGTGGGGCAGGCGGTTCTGACCGCGAGCGAGGGCGAGGCCTCGGGCACGCTGATCGCGGAGGCGCGTCAGGTCTCGAAATCCTACGGCGAGCGCCGGATCGTCCACGACCTGTCCCTGCGGGTGCTGCGCGGCGACCGACTCGGCATCGTCGGCCCCAACGGGGCGGGCAAGACCACGCTGATCAACCTGCTCACCGGCGCGCTGGCGCCCGATTCGGGCGAGATGCGCCTCGGCACCGGCCTCAACATGGTCCATCTCGATCAGGCCCGCGCCGTGCTGGAGCCGACCGCCACGGTGACCGAGGTTCTGACCGGCGGGCGCGGCGACAGCGTCACGGTGGGCGGGCGCAGCCGTCACGTGATCGGCTACCTCAAGGACTTCCTGTTCGCGCCCGAGCAGGCGCGCACCCCGGTGAGCGTGCTCTCCGGCGGCGAGCGCAACCGGCTGCTGATCGCGAGGGCGCTCGCCCAGCCCTCCAACCTGCTCGTGCTCGACGAGCCCACCAACGACCTCGACCTCGAAACCCTCGACCTGCTGCAGGAGATGCTCGGCGACTATGCCGGCACCCTGATTCTCGTCAGCCACGACCGCGACTTCCTCGACCGGGTCGCCGGCACCGTTCTCGTCAGCGAGGGGGAGGGGCGCTGGGTCGAGTATGCCGGCGGCTACACCGACATGCTCGGCCAGCGCGGGCGCGGCGTCGAGGCGCGCAGCGACGGGCGGGACAAGGCCGTCCGCGAGCGCCCCGAACCGAGGGAGAAGGCGCCGCGGGCGGAGGCGGCGCCGGCGCGGGCGAAGCTCGGCTTCAAGGAGCAGCACGAGCTGAAGACCCTGCCGGGCCGCATGGCCGAGCTGGAGGCGGGAATCGCCAAGCTGCGCGAGGTGCTGTCCGATCCCGGCCTGTACGGCCGCGATCCCGGCCGCTTCCAGAAGGCGACGGCGATGCTCGGTGCCGCCGAATCCGAGCTCGCCGCCGCCGAGGAGCGCTGGCTGACCCTAGAGATGCAGCGCGAGTCGCAGAGCGGCTGAGAGCCCCGGCCCGGTGATCAGTTCCGCCGGGCCGCGCCCGAGATGATCCTTCGCCCTCACCTTGCGACCGGGGAAAACTTTACGGTTGGGCGTGGATTAAGTTGCGATGCTGCAACAGATCGCAGCGAAGCCACTTTGTGACACCTCCAAGACGCCCATCCCTGTTGCCCGTACGGTCACGCTCGACCATGGTGCCGCTGCGGACGGGATAACCCCGCTGCGGTTTGGCCGATGCCCGAGGGGGACTGCCAAGCTCCAAGGGAAACAAGGACTGGCGGGGATGGCCACCCAACGGTGGGCGCCCAGCGTCAACAGAAGTCCGATCCCGTGGGTCTCGAAACTTCTGGAGGGTTTATCATGAAGCTCGTCAAGAGCCTTCTCCTTGGATCGGCAGCGGGGCTGACCATCGTGGGTGGGGCTCAGGCCGCCGACCTGCCGGTGAAGAAGGCCGCTCCGATCGAGTACGTCCGGGTCTGCTCCGCCTACGGCGCCGGCTTCTTCTACATCCCCGGCACCGACACCTGCCTGCGTGTCTCCGGCCGCGCCCGCGCCGAGTACGGCTACATCGGCAGCGATAACCGCCGGGTCACCGGTGGCGGCGATCTCTCCGGCTTCATCGGCCTCGCCCGCTTCAACTTCGACGCCCGCACCCAGACCGGCTACGGCACCCTGCGCGCGTTCCTCCGTCTCGATGCGGCGAGCCGCACGGGTCACACCAAGACCTCCTCCGGCACGAACCTGCGCGGCGGCTACGCCTTCTCCGGCACCGGCCAGGACGCCTTCGGCCGCATCCAGAACTTCATCAACGTCGACAAGGCGTTCATCCAGTTCGCCGGCCTGACCGCCGGTCGCGCCTCCTCGTTCTACGACTTCTACGCCGCCGACTACGAGATCATCGGCTCGTCGCTCGGCTCCAACATGCCGTCGACCAACCTGCTCGCCTACACCCAGAAGTTCGGCGACGGGTTCACCGCGACGATCTCGATGGAAGATCCGAACTACCGCAAGAACCCGATCTTCTCGAACGCCGTCCCGGCGGCGGCGGCGGGCGCGGGCACGGGTGCCCTTTCGCAGGTCCTCACCACCGCTCCGACCCCGATCATCCTCGGCACCGACGCCCTCGGCAACGCCACCGCGGTCGCCTTCATCGACGCCGTTCAGCGCTCGCGCCTGCCCGACTTCGTCGGCTCGCTGCGCTACGACGCTCCGTGGGGTTCGGCTCAGCTCTCCGCCGCCGTGCGCGAGATCAACACCGGCGGCTACATCGCCTCGCTCGGCGTCCCCGGCACCGGCGCCACGCAGCAGGCCAACGCTCAGACCCTTCTCGCGGCTCGCGGCCTCGGCGCCGGCGTACAGACCGAGTACGGCTGGGCGGTTCAGGGCGGCGTGAAGTTCAACCTGCCCTTCATCGCTCCGGGCGACGGCCTCTACCTCCAGGGTTCGTACGGTGAGGGTACGTCCTTCTACACCGGCATCAACCGCTTCACCGCCGGCTACCTCAGCAACGCGTCGGTCTACGCCGGCAACCCGTTCAACCAGTACCTCGCCGACGCGGTGGTGAACCCGCTGACCGGCCGGATCGAGCTGTCCAGCAGCTTCACGGTGGTCGGTTCGTACCTCCACTACTGGTCGCCCGAGTGGCGTTCGGCCTTCTACGCCAGCTACGGTGAGATGTGGTTCCCGGCGGGTGCCCGTCAGGCCACCAGCCAGGCGAACGCTCTGATCAACAGCCCCTCGACCGTCGCGCCGCCGTCCTACATCACGAACGGCCTCGGCTACAGCCTGAGCGCGTCGCTGCGCGACACCTACCAGGTCGTCACCGGCGCGAGCCTGATCTGGTCGCCGGTCAAGGATCTCGATATCGGCGTCGAGGGCCAGTACATCAAGACGGGCGTCAAGAGCGGCCGCGTCTCCGACGGCGACAAGGGCGGCTTCGTGAACAACGTTCCGACCCGCACCGTCAGCAGCGAGGACGTGTTCCAGGCCCGCTTCCGCGTGCAGCGCGACTTCTAAGTCGGACTTGCGGCAGGCCGCGCGCCTGCCGCTCGACAGCATCGGCCCCCTGTCTCAGGGGGCCGAACGGAAAGAACCTCCAGACCCCGGCTTCGCGGCCGGGGTTTTTTCATGGCCTGAGCGCGGCGGCGCGCGGCCTTCAAAGCGCCCCGATGACCGTGTCATCTGGCCGCCCTCGCCGGCTGCCGAGGAGGTCGAGCCCCGTGTCCACGCCGTCGCTCCCACCGTCATCGCCGCCCGCAACGCCGTCCCGGTCGCGCCTGGTCCGCGCCGGCTGGCTCGCCGGCCTTCCCGCGCTCCTCCTGATCGCCGCGGCCGCCGCCTATCTCGGTCTGTCGCGCGTCACCGCACATCTGGAACAGCAGGCATCGGAGATCGCCGCCAGTACCGGGGAGGGGCAGCCCGAGCCCTGGCTGCGCGTCACGGTGTCGGGCCGCGATCTCACCGCCGCGGGCGAGGCGCCGGAAGCCGCCCAGCGCGAGGCGGTCGTCGCCCGGCTCTCCGCGATCGAGGGTGTCCGCCGCTTCACCGACCGGACCGGCGTCATCGAGGAAGTCTCCCCCTTCGTCTGGTCGGTGGAGCGTCCCGCGGCCGGCCGGGTCGAGGCCAACGGCAGCCGCCCGGCCGAGGTCGGCGCCTTCGAGCTGGCGCAGCGCCTGAAGCCGGCTTTGCCGCGCGACGCGACCCTGAGCGACCACGCCCGGGCCGCGCGGGGCGCACCGCGCGACTTCCCCGACGCGGCGGCCTTCGCCGTGGAGCGGCTACAGGATCTCACCACAGGCGCCGTCGCCACGCTCAACGACACCGTCATCTCGATCCGCGGCGAGGCGGCGAGCGTCGCCGCCTACGACGCCCTGCGCACGGCGCTGGCGAGCCCGCCGCAGGGCTACACCCTGGGCACGGTCGAGATCACGCCGCCGGTCGTCGCGGATTTCCGCTTCGGCGTCGCCCGACGGACGGACGGCAGCCTGGAACTGACCGGCCACGTCGCCTCGGAGAGCGCCCGCGAGGAGATCCGTGCCGCCGCCGCGCAGGCCGCGGAGGGGGCGGCGATCGACGACCGTCTGCGCGATGCCCGCGGCCTGCCGCAGGGCGTCGACGGGCCGGCCCTGGCCCGCTTCGTCTTCCGGCTCGCCGGTCTGCTGCACGAGGGACGCGTCGCCTTCGAGGGCGCGTCCGTCTCGGTCGAGGGCAACGCGCTCGATGCCGGTGCGATCACCGAGGTGGAGACGCTGATGCGCGACGCCCGCCCCGCCGAGGTCGCCGCGGGCCGTGTCGCGCTCACCGCCCGCCCCATCGTCCCCTACGTCCTGCGCATCCGCCGCAACGCCGACAGCGTGACGGTGAGCGGCCATCTGCCGGATCAGGCGAGCCGCGAGGCGCTGCTGGCCCGGCTCAATCCGCGCTTCTTCCGCGAATCGATCCAGGACCGCACGCGGCTGGCCGACGGGGCCCCGGCCGGTCTGGCCGCGGCCCTGGCGGCGGCGATCGATCCGCTCTCGACGCTGGCGAGCGGCGAGCTGACGATCACGGGCACCGAGCTCCGCCTGACCGGCACGAGCCTCTATCCCGAGAGCGCCGCCCGCCTCGGCCGGACAGTACCGCGGGCGATGCCCCCCGGCTGGAACGCCACGGTCTCCGTCGCGTCGGACGAGACGCCGGCGGCGACGGCCGAATCGGGCGCCTGCGGACAGCGCCTCGCCGCGCGCACCGCCGGGCATCCCCTGCGCTTCGCACCGGGCAGCACGGCGCTCGCGCCCGAATTCTATCCGGTTCTCGACGCGGTGGCGGCCCTGGCCCGCGCCTGTCCGGGCGAGCGGATCGAGGTCGTCGGCCATCTCGACCCGGCCGGAGCGAAGCCCGAGGCGCAGGCCGATCCGGTCGCCGACGAGGCGGCGAAGGAGGCGGCGCCCAAGCCCGCCAAACCGGAGACGAAGAAGGACGCGAAATCCGGCAAGGCCAGCAAGGGCAAGGCGGAAACGAAGGAGGCGGCCGAGCCCGAATCGAAGCCTGAGCCGAAGCCCGAAAAGACCGAGGCCGAGCGGGCCGAGGCCGGCGCCGACCTCGCGCGGGCGCGGGCGCTCGCGGTGGTGGACTACCTCCAGAAGGCCGGCGTGCCGCTGGAGCGCGCCGCCGCGCCGACGGGGGTCGCACCGCTCTCCGACCGGCAGGGAATCGGTCTCAACCTGCGCTCGTGACCCCGCGCGTCGCCGCGCTCCGACCGGTCTGGCGGCGCTGCGGACGGTGCCCGGAGCTGACCTCGTGGGCCGCGCTCCGGGCGGGCTCGGACGCGCCGTTTCAGGCCGTCCGCTCTGAGCGCTCGGCCGCTTCCCCTGCCAGCCCCCAGATCCGCTGCTTGCGTCCGACGCCGCGCAGGGCGAACTCGCCGACCGGGACGAGGGCCGTCCCGCAGCGCCGGGCGAAGGCATCCGAGAGCAGCAGCGGGCGCTCCAGTTCATCGCAGAGCCGCTCGATCCGGCTCGCCTCGTTGACGGCGCGCCCGATCACCGTGAAGTCGAGGCGCCGGTCGGTGCCGACATTGCCGGAGACGACGCGCCCGTAGTGAAGCACGATGTCCGCCTCGAGCGGCGGCAGGCCGTCCCGGCGGCGGGTGGCGTTCAGGCGGTCGTTGCGTGCCAGCGCCTCCTGCGCCGCGTCGAGCGCGCCGGCGCAGGCCGGGCAGGCGAGGGCGTCCGGCTCGGCCACGGGGAAGACGGCGAGGAAGCCGTCGCCCAGGAACTTCGAGATCTCGCCGCCGTGGCGCTGCACCGGCTCGCCCAGCGCGTCGAAATGCTCGTCGAGCCAGCCGACGACCTTCAGGGGATCGTCGCGGTCCGCCACCGCGGTGAAGCCGCGCAGATCCGCGAGCAGGATCGCGGCGTGGACGACCGTGCTCTGCCCGCGCCGCATCTCGCCCGCGAGCACCCGCGCGCCGGTCGCCGGCCCGAGATAGGTGCCGAGCATCTCGCGTATGGTATGCGACAGGCTGAGCTTGGCCGTGACCAGGGCGATCACCGGCACGAGCCCGGCGGCCACCGCCTGCTCCGCCTCGGTGAAGCCGCCGGGGCGGTCGGTGGCGAACGAGATGCAGACGCCCTCCATGGCGCTGCCGGGGGCGAAGGCGGCGGCGTGGAGCAGATAATCCGTGGCACCCGCCTGCCTCAGTTGCCCCAGAAGCGGGAGGTCGGGGCAGCCGTTCGATTGGTCGAGGCGCCAGCGAACGAAGGCGAGGTCGTTCGCCCGCAGCCAGCCGACGGGACTGCGGAAGAACGTATCCTCGCCCTCCGGCCCGTGCGCGGTGGGGAAGAACGCCATGCCCTGCCCGGGCCGCCACGCGAGGCTCACTCCGCGGAAGACGGGGTCGATGACCGGCACCGCCAGGCTGAGACGCCAGAGGGGAAGGCCGACCGCGACCAGCGCTTCGCAGAATTCCGCGATGATGGCCTCTCCGTCGTCCGACTCCGTCGCCCGCGCAATGAGGCGGGCTTCGATGCCGCGGAGGGCAGAGTCGGAGATCGGGTCCGTCGTGGCCATGGCGAAGCGACACTAGCGGCGACGGCGCCGCGATCCAAAAACATCGTGCGTCGATGCCTGTGGGAAATCGATCGTCGATCCGCCTTGCCCGGACGGGCGGAAGCCTTCAACCGTGCCGCCACGATGCCGGGGACCGCGACATGGACCACGTGAACGACGAGGCCTTGGCCCTCGATCGCCGATTCGCCTTCCTCGCCGAGATCGACGGGCTCAAGGCCGTGCTGCGCCAGAACCGGACCATCGGCGAGCGTCGGCGCGAGAACTCGGCCGAGCATTCGTGGCATCTGGCGATGTTCGCCCTCGTGCTCGGCGATCTCGCGCCCGGCCTCGATATGGGCCGCGTCGTCGCGATGCTGCTCGTGCACGACATCGTCGAGGTCGATGCGGGCGACGTGCCGATCCACGGCAGCTACGACGCCGCCGCCCAGGCCCTGGTCGAGGCGGAAGCGGCGGAGCGGATCTTCGGGTTGCTGCCCGAGGCGCAGAAGGTTCGCTACCTGGCGCTGTGGCGGGAATTCGAGGCGGTCGAGACGGCGGAGGCCCGCTTCGCCAAGGCGCTCGACCGGCTCCAGCCGCTCCTGCTCAACACGCTGACGGACGGCGGCACCTGGGCCGAGAACGGCCTGACCGAGGCCCAGGTCCTGGCGCGCTACCGGCCGGTGATCGAGCGCGGCGTGCCGGGTCTCTGGCCCTTCGTGGAGGCGCTGGTGCGCCGCCACTACCGGGGCGGAACAGCTACGGCGTGACCGGCTGCGCCTCCGCGCTCACGGCGGTGCGGGCGCCGCGGGCGAGGTCGCGCTCGATCATCAGCGCGCTCTTGCCGTCGAGGCGGTTGCGGTAGACCTGCAGGTTCTCCATCACCCGCTGCACGTAGTTGCGCGTCTCGGTGAAGGGGATGCGCTCGACCCAGTCGATCGGATCGATGTCGGGCCGGCGCGGGTCGCCGTAGGCATCGACCCATTTCTTCACGTTGCCGCCGCCCGCGTTGTAGGAGGCGAAGGCGAGGATGTAGGAGCCCTTCCAGTCCTCCATCAACTCGCCGAGATGGGCCTGCCCCAGCCGCGCGTTGTAGGCGGGATCGCTGGTGAGGCGGTCGGTTTCGTAGGAGGTCGAGACCCGCTTGGCGGTGCGCTGGGCGGTCGCCGGCATCATCTGCATCAGGCCGCGGGCGCCGACGCCGGACTGGGCGCGGGGATCGAACTGGCTCTCCTGCCGGGCGATGGCGAAGACCATGGCGCGCTCGACCTGCGGCACGGCGGTGAAGGTCTCGTAAGCGGGGATGCCGATGGTCGGGTAGGCGTGGGTGTCGAGGGCGAGGCCGCGCTGCGTGGCGAGCTTGCCGATGGAGACCAGCGCCCGCGCGTCGCGCGCCTCCACCGCGGTCTCGCCGAGGGCGTTGACCTGCGCCTCCTCGGTGAGCGAGCGGGCGGCGTCGATGTAGAGCGGCAGCGCCAGTTCCTTCATCTGGGCGGCGGCGAGGAGCTTGAGACCGCGCACGAACAGCCGGTCGTCGAAGGCGGTCCGCGCCGTCGGGCTCAGCTCGGCGGCGCGGCGCAGGGGCAGGCTGTGCTGGCCGAGGCGGGCGCGGGCGAGCTGCCCGTAATAGGCGATCGGCTGGAGCGCGGCGCGCTCATAGAAACCCTTCGCCTCGGCGGTCCTGCCCGCCGCCTCCGCCGCGCGGCCCTGCCAGTAGGCGGCGCGCGCGAGCGAGATCGGCGTCTCGGCCACGCTCGCGGCCTGCGCGAAGTGCCGCTCGGCGGCGGCCGGGTCGGCCATGAAGCGCAGCGCGATCCAGCCGGCATGGAACTCGGCCTCGATCCGCTTCTCGGAAGTGCGGGCGGAATGCGCCGCGGCCACGGCGTAGGCGGTCTTGGGATCGCCCGCATCCATCAGCTTGCGGGCGACGATCCGGCGCTCGACCCACCACGTGTCGCCGTCGGCGAGCACCTCCGGATTGGTGGGGGCGGAGAGCAGCACCTTGGCCGCCTCCGCCGGCTTGTCGGCCCGGCGGAAATACTGGGTGCGCGAGAGCAGGTAGGACGAGTCGTTGCGCAGGGAGGGCGGCACCGAGGCGAGCGCGGCCGCCGCGCCGGCCTTGCCCTGCACCGCCCGGCGGGCGCGCACGAGGCTGGCATAGGAGCCGCCGGCATAGTCGGCGGCGCGGGCGGCTGTCGTCCAATCCTCCTTCAGGAGGGCGCGCTCCATCCGGTAGCGGTGGTCGATCACGGTGAGCACGCCGGGGAAGGCCTCGGTGACCTTGGCCTCGAGGCTGCGCCCGAAACTCTCCTCGCGCCACAGGTCGTGCACGAGGTCGGCGGCGTCCGCGTCGAGCCCGTCGGCGCGCAACGCCAGCGCCAGGGCGAACTTGCCCGGCGCGCTCGTCGGCCGGGCACTGGCGAAGAAGGCGCGCACGACGGCCGGGCTCTTCTTCTCCGTGAGCAGCCGCTCCTCGGCCCGGCGGCGCAGCAGCGGCCCCGCCGGCCAGTCGGGGTTGGCGCGGGCGAAGCCGACGACGCGCTCGAAGCTGATGCCGGCGCCGGCGCGAATCGCCACCCATTCCAGCAGCGCCCGCGCTGCCGGATCGGTGAACCCCGCGGCGAGACGGTCGCCGTCGGTGACCTTGCCCTTTCGGTAGAGGTCGATCGCCTCGCGCAGTTGTCCGAGATCGGTCTCGCCGGAGGCGACCGGGCGGGCCGGGTCCGGCACCTCGGGGGAGGGGGCGGCCGGCGAGACCGCCGCGTCGGGCAGCGGGAAGGCGACCGCGCCATCCGATTCGGTGGAGGCGTAAGAGGAGACCGCGGCGGGCAGCGGCTTGTCGGTCGCGGCTTCGCCGGCGCTCGGATCGAGGCGCAGCGCGTCCGCCGCGACGGGATCGGAGGCGGGGCCGTCGCCGATCTGCGCCGCGGGCGCGGTGGCGTCGCTCACGGGCGCGGCGGGCGCCGAGGCCGGCTGCGGGTTGCGCACCTCGATGGCGACGGCGCGCTGCGGCAGCACGGCGGTGCCGGACAGCACGAGCCCGAGGAGGAGGGAGCGGGCGGGGAACGCCAAGGTCATCAGACACCCCGACACGGAGGCCAAGCCTTAAGCTGGGCTCCGGTGCGTTAAGATGGCATTAACTGCGCAAGCGAAGCGTTTGCGCGCGGGCTGGTGAGGGCCTATGTCTCGCGCGTCCCGAGCGCGGTCCGTCCGCGGCCGCAGCCGCCGGGACGTGCCGGAAGACAGGCAAGAAGAACGGCCGGGAACGCCAGGATGACCGATACGCATGCCCGCCTTCGCGGCTCGATGACCGCGCTCGCGACCCCCTTCCGCGACGGCGAGTTCGACGAGTCGGCCTTCCGGAAATTCGTGAACTGGCAGATCGAGCAGGGCACCCACGCCCTGGTGCCGACCGGCACCACCGGCGAGAGCCCGACGCTGAGCCATGCCGAGCACGACCGCGTGGTCGAGGTCTGCGTCGCCGAGGCCGCGGGCCGGGTGCCCGTGATCGCGGGCGCCGGCTCGAACGCGACGCGAGAGGCCGTGGCGCGGGCCCGTCATGCGGAAAGCGTCGGCGCGGATGCGGTGCTCACCGTCACGCCCTACTACAACAAACCGACGCAGGAGGGCATGTACGCCCACTTCAAGGCGGTGAACGACGCCGTCGGCATCCCGATCATCATCTACAACATCCCCGGCCGGTCCGTGGTCGACATGAGCGTCGACACCATGAAGCGGCTGTTCGAGCTGAAGAACATTGCCGGCGTGAAGGACGCCACGGCCAAGATCGACCGTGTCAGCCTCCAGCGGCAGGCCATGGGAGAAGATTTCATCCAGCTTTCTGGCGAAGATGCGACGGCGCTCGGCTTCAACGCCCATGGCGGCCGCGGCTGCATCTCGGTGGTGTCGAACGTCGCGCCGCGGCTCTGCGCCGACCTTCAGGAAGCGTCGCTCGCGGGCGACTACGCCAAGGCCCTGGCGATCCAGGACCGGCTGATGCCGCTGCACGTGCAGATGTTCTACGAGTCGAACCCGGTGCCGGCGAAATACGCGCTCTCGCGCCTCGGGCTGATGTCGGAGGAGGTGCGCCTGCCGCTGGTGCCGGCGACGGAGGGCTGCCGCCGGGCGGTCGATGCGGCGCTAGCCCATGCCGGCCTGATCTGATCGGCCTGATCGGCGCCGTTCGCGGGCCTGATCTCACTCGAAGGACGAGGGGTCGCCGACGGCCCCTCGTTTCCCCATATTCCGGGGCCGTCCTCCGCCCGGCGCGCAAGAAGCTCAACCAGAAGAGATGGCACCGAAACCCGAACCCGGCCGGCGCGTCGTCGCCGACAACCGCTCCGCCCGCTTCCACTACGCGATTGAGGACACGTTCGAGGCCGGCATCGCGCTGACCGGCACCGAGGTGAAATCCCTGCGCGGCGGCAAGGCGACGATCGGCGAGTCTTATGCCGGCCCCTCCGGCAACGACCTGATGCTGTTCAACGCCTACATCCCGGAATATCTGGAGGCGAACCGCTTCAACCACGACACCAAGCGGCCCCGCCGCCTGCTGCTGCACCGCCGCCAGATCAACAAGCTGATCGGCGCGACCCAGCGCCAGGGCTACACGGTGATCCCGCTGAAGATCTACTTCAACGACAAGGGCCGGGCGAAGGTCGAGCTGGGGCTCGGCAAGGGCAAGCAGCTCCACGACAAGCGCGAGACCGTCAAGGAGCGCGACTGGCAGCGCGACAAGGCCCGTTTGCTGCGCGACAAGGGCTGAAGCAATTTCGCTCCGTCTCGGCCGACGGTTCGCCGTCGGGGCACGCCGATCCTTCCGCCGTCATCGCGAGCGGAGGCGAAGCGATCAGCAGTGCAACCTCTTATCGGTGAGGCTGAGCGCTGAATTCCTTCGGTCCGACCTCGCGGTGACGGCGAGACGATGATCCCTCCGTCACCACGACCTGAGCAGCGATGCGCCGCTCAGCCTTCCGATTCCTCGTCGGATGGACCGGGTCGGATGCCGTAGCGGCTTTCCAGACCCGGATTGGCACGGGGCGCGCCGCGTTCGGCGAAGTCGCGGCGGGGGCCGTCGCCCGCGGCGCGGGCCGGGCGGTCGCCCGGGTCGCGGCCGATCCGGCCCGCGAGCTGGGCGAGATCGACGAACTCGTCCGCCTGACGACGCAGGTCGTCGGCGATCATCGCCGGCTGGGTCTGGATCGTCGAGACGACGGAGACGCGGACGCCGCGGCGCTGGATCGCCTCCACCAATGAGCGAAAATCGCCGTCGCCCGAGAACAGGACCATGTGGTCGATGTGGGGAGCGAGTTCGAGCGCGTCGATCGCGAGCTCGATATCCATGTTGCCCTTGATCTTGCGGCGGCCGGCCGAGTCGGTGAACTCCTTCACCGGCTTGGTGACGACGCGGTAGCCGTTGTAATCGAGCCAATCGATCAGCGGGCGGATCGAAGAATATTCCTGATCCTCGATCATCGCCGTGTAATAGAAAGCACGAATGAGATTGTCGCGGCTCTGAAAATCTTTGAGCAGACGCTTATAATCGATGTCAAAACCGAGCGCCTTCGTCGTGGCATAGAGATTTGCGCCATCAATGAAAATCGCGGTGCGTTGTTTATCACTCATTGATCGATCCGTGTTCTGGAGCTGAAAGTCATTTCGTTGAAAATCTGGGCATGAACTCAGTATATGAAAACGCAAGACTGATGCACGAACAAGGTCCGGCACCCTCACATTCTCGACAGGCGATCGCCTTCGAGTGCCGAGCCGGGCTTTCTGCTAGAACAAGCCGTCGCAGGGCCGACAAGTCACGGTGGCGGAGAGTTGCAGCGCTCGCAACAGCGCGACCGACGCCGAACCAAGCCACCACCGTCGTGGCGGAGGGTGCAAGCTCTGTCAAGCGCCAGAAAGAGTTAACATGCCCTCCATGGCGAGGGCCCCAAGTTTTTGCCTCACAACTCAGAGATTATCAGTGGTTGCATTCTCTTGAGCGGCAATTGCAGGACGTCGTGTGAAACGGATCAGATGAAACTCAACCATACTTGAAGTTGCCCGCAGGCCCGAGCCGGCGCCGATGATCTTGGTGGAACCTTTGGCGGCGCTCGAAGCCACGCGTGAAGTTCGGTCGCACGGCGCTGCCGCGCCTCGGCTCAGGGTGCCGGGATCGCTCGGCTGCCCGGCTTGACCGCGGGAATAGCCGCGAGATCCGGCGGGAGGGCGTCGGGGGCGTAGGTCGGGATATCAAGGGTGACGAGGGAGACGAGCGGGAGTCCGATCTCGCCGCGTCCGCCGGACCGGTCAATCAAGCAGGCCGCGCCGACCACCTCTCCGGCCTCGTCCTTCAGGGAGGCAAGGCATTCGCGGGCGGAGAGCCCGGTCGTCACGATGTCCTCGACGATGACGGCACGGGCCCCGGCGGGGATCGAGAAGCCGCGGCGCAGGGTGAAGGGGCCGCCCGGATCGCGCTCGACGAAAATCGCCCTGGCGCCGAGATGGCGGGCGGTCTCGTAGCCGGGAATGATGCCGCCGATGGCCGGCGAGACAACGATGTCGATCCGGCCGAACTGCTTGGCGACGACCTCGGCGAGCGCCCGGCACAGCCGCTCGGTGCGCGCGGGGTCGGAGAAGATCGTCATCTTCTGCAGGAAGGTCGGCGAGCGGAGCCCGGAACTGAGGATGAAGTGTCCCTGCAGCAGGGCACCCGCGGAACGGAACTCTTCGAGAACTTCTTCCGGTGTCATGACAGTCGGCTCGCCTGCGCGTGTTCCGCCGCTTGTTGCAGCGACGCGCACGGGGCGCAAGCGGCGCGCAGACGGGTCATACCAAATCCGATGGATCCCTTCGGGATGGCGGATTTGGACTTCGCTCAGGCGCCGCGCTGGCTTGCTGATCCGGTCCCCGCTTTGACCAAGCGGAAACCGGATCAGCCGTTCACCCGCTCGACGCGGCTCACCGAGCGCTTGCCGCGCAGGTCGGCGACGATGGCGGTGAGATGCTTCAGGTCCGGCACCGAGAGATCGATCGAGATGTCCGTGAAGTCCTGCGTGCGCCGCTTCATCGAGACGTTGTCGATGTTGCCGTCGTGCTCGGCGATCACCTGGGCGATCTGTGCAAGCGTGCCGGGTTCGTTGATCGATTCGAGCGCGAGTTTGGCGGGGAAGCGCTCCTGCGAGCCCTCCACGTCCCAGCGCACGTCGAGCCAGCGCTCGGGCTCGTTGTCGAAGGCGGCGAGCGCCGCCGACTGGATCGGGTAGATCGTCACCCCGACGCCGGGGGTGAGGATGCCGACGATGCGGTCTCCCGGCAGGGCGCCCCCGTTCGGGGCGAAGCTCACCGGCAGGTCGCCCGCCAAGCCGCGGATCGGGATGCTGCCCGGCGCCGCGGCGCCGTCGGCCTCGCCGGAAAAGGTCAGCCGCATGGTCTGATCCTTGGAGCGGGTGAGCCGCCCCGCCGCCCCGCTGGCCGCCGGACCGCCGCTCACGCCGGTGCGGCGCTCGTCCTTGAAGTCGGGATAGACCGCCTTCACCACGTCTCCCGAAAACATCTCTCCGCGACCGACGGCGGCGAAGACGTCTTCCGTGGAGGCGCGGGCGAGCCGGGGCAGGGCGCCGCGCAGCTTCTCCTCGGAGAAGCTCTTGCCCGCCCGCTCGAAGGCCCGATCGAGGATCTGGCGGCCCAGCCCCGCATATTGCCGCCGCACGGCGGTGCGGGTCGCCCGGCGGATCGCGGCGCGGGCCTTGCCGGTGACGACGAGCGATTCCCAGGCCGCCGGCGGAGAGGCGCCGTCGGAGCGGGCGATCTCGACCTCGTCGCCGTTGGCGAGTTCGTGCAGCAGGGGCGCGAGCCGCCCGTTGATCTTGGCGCCGACCGCGGTGTTGCCGACATCGGTGTGGACGGCGTAGGCGAAGTCGATCGGCGTCGCGCCCCGCGGCAGGGCGATGAGGCGGCCCTTGGGCGTGAAGCAGAACACCTGGTCCTGGAACAGCTCGAGCTTGGTGTGTTCGAGGAATTCCTCCGGCGAGTCGCCCTCGGCCAGGAGCTCGATGGTGCGGCGCAGCCACTGGTAGGCGCCGCTCTCGGTGGCGAGCCGCGGATGCACCTCGCCCTCGGCGCCCTCCTTGCCCGCCTCCTTGTAGTGGGCGTGGGCGGCAATGCCGTACTCGGCGATCTCGTCCATCTCGGCGGTGCGGATCTGAAGCTCGACGCGCTGGCGCTTCGGCCCGATCACCGTGGTGTGGATCGAGCGGTAGTCGTTCTGCTTCGGCGTCGAGACGTAGTCCTTGTAGCGGCCCGGCACCATCGGCCAGCTCGTGTGGACCACGCCGAGCGCGGCGTAGCAATCGGCCACGGTGCCGACGATCACCCGGAAGCCGACGATGTCGGAGAGCTGCTCGAAGGCGACCGACTTGCGCTCCATCTTCGACCAGATCGAGAACGGCTTCTTGAGGCGCCCCTTCACCTGGGCGGTGATGCCGCGCGCCGCGAGCCGGGCGGTGAGGTCGTGCTCGATGCTCTCGATGACGCTGCCGGACTTGGCCGAGAGGTCTTCGAGCCGCTTGGTGATGGTGGCGTAGATCTCGGGCTTGAGGGTGCGGAAGGAGAGGTCTTCCAGCTCGTCGCGCAACTCCTGCATGCCCATGCGGCCGGCGAGCGGGGCGTAGATGTCGAGGGTCTCCTCGGCGATCCGCGCCCGCTTGTCGTCGCGCATGAAGTGAAGCGTGCGCATGTTGTGCAGGCGGTCGGCGAGCTTGACGAGCAGCACCCGCACGTCCTCGGCCACCGCCAGGAGCAATTTGCGGAAATTCTCGCCCTGCACCGCCCGCTTCGAGACGAGATCGAGGCGCTTGAGCTTGGTCAGCCCGTCCACCAGCGCGCCGATCTCCGGCCCGAAGATCTCGCGGATCTCGTCGAGGGTGGCGGCGGTGTCCTCCACCGTGTCGTGCAGGACCGCGGCGACGATGGTGGCGTCGTCGAGGCGCAGGTCGGTGAGGATCGCGGCGACTTCGAGGGGATGGGCGAAGAACGGGTCGCCCGAGGCGCGCTTCTGCGTGCCGTGCGCCCGCATGGCGTAGACGTAGGCGCGGTTCAGAAGCGCCTCGTTCGCGGCCGGATTGTAGCGCTTGACCCGCTCCACGAGTTCGTACTGGCGCATCATCCGCCGAAGGATCCTGCTCTCACTGTGTCGGAAGCCCGGCCGGACGCGGCCGCGGTCGATCGCCCACCACCTTCCAGCATCGGCCGCCGTTTCGCCAGACCCACGGCGTCGCGGGAGGTGCGCAGCCGTTCCCACTTTCCCGAATGGGTGGCTGGACGAATGGGGCCGCCAGACGAGAACGCCCGCCGCTCGGGGAACGAGGGCGGGCGTGAAACGCTGAAGGCGATGCGCGAGGAGGCGCTTACTCGCCCTCGTCGTCGGTCTCGGTCGGCGGCGCGAGGTTCTCGAGGCCGCGCAGAAGATCTTCCTCGCTCATGCGGTCGAACTGCACGTCCTTGTCGTCGGAGGACGACTGGGGCGCGACCGCCGCGGCGGCGGGCGAGCTCGACAGGAGCGGCACGGTCTCGGCCTCCGGCTCGTCCACCTCGACGTATTTCTGCATCGAGTGGATGAGCTGTTCTTTCAGATCCTCGGCCGTGATGGTCTCGTCGCCGATCTCGCGCAGGGCCACGACCGGGTTCTTGTCGCGGTCGCGCTCGACGGTCAGAGGGGCCCCGGCGGCGAGCAGGCGCGCGCGGTGGCTGGCGAGCAGGACCAGCTCGAAGCGGTTCTCGACCTTCTCGATGCAGTCTTCGACGGTGACGCGAGCCATGCGAGGCGGCTCCTTCCTCAGGCGCGGATACGAACGATGTGCGTGATGAACGGGCTTCCTACACCGGATGCCGCCGCGCAACAAGACACGTCACCGGTTGAGAATCCGCCTCTCCCGGTCCACATGGAAAGCGGCGCCGGCTGATCCCGGCGCCGCTCCCGGCCGGCCTTGAACCGGCGCCAGCGGACCCGAGGAATCTTCTCATGTTCATCCAGACCGAAGCCACGCCGAACCCCGCCACGCTCAAGTTCCTGCCCGGACGCGTGGTGCTGCCCGAGGGAACCTTCGAGGCCCGCGACGCCGCGGGCGCCGAGCGCTCGCCGCTCGCCACCGCCCTGTTCGCGGTGCCGGGCGTCTCCGGCGTCTATTTCGGGCACGACTTCATCTCGGTCACCAAGGCCGACGGCGTGAACGAGTGGCCGCAGGTGAAGCCCGCCGTGCTCGGCGCGATCATGGATCACTTCCAGTCCGGCCGCCCGGTCCTCGCCGAGGGCACGGCGCTCGCGGAGGACGAGACGGAGGAGTTCTACGACGAGGGCGACCACGACACGGTGGCCACCATCAAGGACCTGCTCGAGACCCGCGTGCGCCCGGCGGTGGCGGGCGATGGCGGCGACATCACCTTCCGCGGCTACCGCGACGGCATCGTCTATCTCGAGATGAAGGGCGCCTGCTCCGGCTGCCCGTCCTCCACCGCGACCCTGCGGCAGGGCGTGCAGAACCTGTTCCGGCACTTCCTCCCTTCCGTGCGGGAAGTCCAGGCGATCTGATCCGCCGCCTCCTCGCGGCGGGCACCGGTGCAACACCGGCGCGCTTCCTTGGGGAGGCCGGCCCCCGATGCCCTGACGGGGGCGATCGTTTCGTCGTAAACTGAACCCGATGGCGGGCGCCTGTGGCCCGCCGCCGGATGGATTGAACGTTTGCGGATCCTTGCCATTGATACGGCGCTTGAAGCCTGCGCCGCCTGCGTGGCCACCGACGACAGCGACGACCTGCTCGCCGAGGAGTCGATGCCGCTCGTGCGCGGCCATGCCGAGGCGCTGCTGCCGCTGATCGAGCGGGTGGCGGCCCGGGTCGAGGGCGGGTTCGAGGGGCTCGACCGGGTCGCGGTGACGGTCGGGCCGGGCAGCTATACGGGCCTGCGCGTCGGCCTCTCCGCCGCCCGCGCCATCGGGCTCGCGGCCGGCATTCCCGTCGTCGGCGTGACCACCCTGTCCGCCCTGCTCGCGCCCCAGCTCGCCCTCAACGGCGAGGATACGGTGGTCGCCGCGATCGATGCCCGCCACGGCGCCGTCTATCTCCAGGCCATGAGCGTGACGGAGGGCACGGTGATCCCGCCCCGGCATGTCGCCATCGGGGAGGCGGTGAGCCTGCTCGGCGGACGACGGGCGATCCTCACCGGATCCGGCGCGCCCGCCCTCGCCGCGGCGGCGGGCGCGGCCGGGCTCACCGTCGAGGTGGCCGAGACGGGGGCGCCGCAGATCGCCTGGGTCGCCTCGCTCGGGCTCGTGGCCGATCCGGACCAGGCGCTGCCGCGCCCCCTCTACCTGCGCGGGCCGGACGCCCAGCCGCAGGATCATGCGAGGCTCGCAAGGGCATGACGCGCACCGTCTCTCCGTTCTGGCCGCTCGACTGGTGGTCCGCGTGGTGGGACACCTGGGGCTCCGTGCCCTACGTCGCGCCCCTGCGGGATGCCGGCCAGGCGGGCGACCTGGAGAAGCTGCACGCCACCGCCTTCGCCCGTCCCTGGGCCGCCCACGAATTCGAGCGGATGCTGTGCGAGCGCTCGATCGAGGCGCACGCTCTGCGCCGCGGCAACGCGCTGCTGGGCTTCGTGCTGTCGCGCAAGGCCGTGGACGAGGCGGAAATCCTCACCATCGTGCTTGCGCCCTCCGCCCGCGGCGGCGGCCACAGCCGGCGGCTCTTGAGCGAGCACCTGACGGCCCTGGCCTTCGCCGGCATCCGCAAGGTCCATCTCGAAGTGGACGAGGGCAACACGCCGGCCCTGAAGCTCTACGCCCGCCACGGCTTCCTCAAGGTCGGCGAGCGCAAGGGCTATTACCCGCTGCCCGACGGCAGCCGGGCGACCGCGCTGACCATGAGCGCGTCGCTGTCGTGAGGCCTCGCGCGAGCGCAGCCGCCCGATGACGCGGGCCGGCATCGGCCTCCGCCTGCTCGTCCAGGCCCTGGCCTTCCTGATCGTGATCGGGCCGCACTGGCTCAGCCTGCGCTTCGGCCGCGGGCGGCTCGCCGCGCATATCCCGGTGCTGTTCCACCGCCTGTTCCTGCGCCTGTTCTCGGTGCGGGTGACGCAGACGGGCACGCCGCCGCCGCCGGGCGAGCCGGCCCTGGTGCTCGCCAATCACGTCTCCTGGCTCGACATCGTCGCCCTCGGCTCGCTGCGCCCGCTCTCCTTCGTGGCGAAGTCGGAGATCGAGGGCTGGCCGCTGATCGGCCCGCTGGCCAAGCTCCAGCGCACCGTCTTCATCGAGCGGGCCAAGCGCGCGGCGACCGCCAGCGTCAACGCCACGGTCGGCGAGCGCCTCGTGAACGGCGACCTGATCGTGCTGTTCGCCGAGGGCACCACCGGCGACGGCTTGCGGCTGCTGCCGTTCCGCTCCTCCCTGGTCGGCGCGGCGCGTGCCGCGCTCTCCGCCGAAGCCGGCGGGCTCGCCCGGATCCGGCTCCAGCCGCTCGCCCTGGCCTATCCGCGCCGCAACGGCCTGCCCGTGACCCGCGCCGAGCGGCCGGAGATCGCGTGGTACGGCGACATGGAGCTCGCCCCCCATCTCGCCCTGTTCGCCGAGCGCGGCCCGATCGACGTCCACGTGGATTGGGGCGCACCGATCGCCTTCGATGCCGCCACCGACCGCAAGCTCGCCACCGCCCAGGCCGAGGCGGCGGTGCGCCGGGGCCTGCGCGAGATCCGCCTCGGCGGGCCCGGCGTCCGTCCGGTGCCGGCTCTGCCGGAGGCGGCCGGGGAGGGCGCCGACGTCTCGGCGCCCGGCATCGCCGCGGTGTGAGCGCTCAAGCCGGCAGCGGAAAGGTCGCCGCCTGCCCGCGGACGATCCCGCCCCCGTCGATCAGCTGCCAGACGATCCCCTCGGCGACAGCAAAACGCCGCCCGTCCTTGGCGACCCGGATGCCGGCATAGCCCGAGACGAATCCGTCGCGGGCGACCGCGTCGAGCAGGCGCTGTCGTTCGGCCCGCTCCGGCGCCTCCGCCGAGAGCCGCGAAGGCATGCAGACGAACTCCTCCAGAGTGTAGCCGAACGCCCGCTGCGCCGCCCGGTTGGCGTAGACGAAGAGCGGGTCGGCGCCGGTGTCGTGGGCGAGCACGGCGAAGGGCGCCTGCCCGTAGAGCCAATCCGGCCCGAGATCCGGCTCCGGCAGCAGCGGGCGGCCGACGAGGCGCAGGAAGCTGCCGGTCAGCAGGGCGAAGAAGGCGGGGTCGTCGGCAGGGTTCACGGGCGGGACTCTTCGGCTGGGCGAGGGGGCGAGCAAGAGAATCGTGTCGGCGCTCGAACCGTGATAGAGGGCCTGTCGAGCAGAAAGTCCCCCGAAATTCGCCGCCCGTCGGCGGCAGGGTTCCCGATCTTGAAGAAAGCCTACGTCAAGTCCTACGGCTGCCAGATGAACGCCTACGACGCCGGCCGCATGGCCGACGTGCTGGCGGCCGAGGGCTACAGCGCGACGGACTCGGTCGAGGAGGCCGACGTCGTCGTCCTCAACACCTGCCACATCCGCGAGAAGGCCGCCGAGAAGGTCTATTCGGAGCTCGGACGCCTGCGCGTGCTGAAGGGCGAGCGCGCCGAGGGCGGGCAGGACACCCGCATCGTGGTCGCGGGCTGCGTCGCGCAGGCGGAAGGGCGCGAGATTCTCGCGCGCGCCCCGGCGGTCGACGTCGTCGTCGGCCCGCAGAGCTATCACCGCCTGCCGGATCTCCTGCGCCAATCACGGGAGAGCCGCGTCGTCGACACCGAGTTTCCGGTCGAGGACAAGTTCGATCACCTGCCCGCCCGGCGCAACCGCGGCGTCACCGGCTTCCTCACGGTGCAGGAGGGCTGCGACAAGTTCTGCGCCTTCTGCGTCGTGCCCTATACCCGCGGCGCGGAGGTCTCGCGCTCGGTCGCGGCGGTGGTGGACGAGGCGCGCCGCCTCGTCGAGGGCGGGGTGCGCGAGATCACGCTGATCGGCCAGAACGTCAACGCCTATCACGGCGACGGGCCGGACGGGGCGGCCTCGACCCTGGGGCAGCTCATGGACGCGCTGGCCTCGGTTCCGGGGCTCCTGCGCCTGCGCTACACGACGAGCCACCCCAACGACTTCGCGGACGACCTCATCGTCGCGCACGAAAGGAACCCGCTGGTAATGCCCTACCTGCACCTGCCGGTGCAATCGGGCTCGGACCGCATCCTCCACGCCATGAACCGGCGCCACACCGGCGACGCCTACCGCCGGCTGATCGAGCGCATCCGCAATGCGCGGCCCGACATCGCCCTGTCCTCGGACTTCATCGTCGGCTTCCCCGGCGAGACCGACGCCGACTTCGCCGAGACCATGCGGCTCGTCGCCGATATCGGCTTCGCGGCGGCCTTCTCGTTCAAGTACAGCCCGCGGGCCGGCACCCCGGCGGCGGAGCGCGCGGACGCGGTTCCGGAAGCGGTGAAGACCGAGCGTCTGGCCGCCCTGCAGCAGCTCCTCGACGCGCAGCGCCACGCCTTCAACGCGGCCGCGGTCGGCACGGTCGCCGAGATCCTGGTCGAGAAGACCGGCCGGCATCCGGGACAGGTCGCGGGCAAGACGCCGCATCTCCAGGCGGTGCAGTTCGACGCGCCGCCCTCGACCATCGGCACCCTGGTCCCGGTGCGGATCACGCGGGCGGGCTCCAACAGCCTGTTCGGCGAGGCGCTGGAGGGTGCGGCCGCCGCCGCGTGACCTATATGAGGCATCCCATCATGCCGGATCTCTCGCGTGCCGATTGACGTTGCGTCCGCCCGTGGCCCCGCCGGCCGCAACAACCGACCATCCCCGGGGCGTCCGGGCCTCTCCGAAGCGGTCGAAGTTTCGCTGACCTTCGACGACAACCGGCTCGCGAGCCTCGTCTTCGGCCAGTACGACCAGAACGTCGCCCATATCGAGCGGCGGCTCGGCATCACCGGCACCGCGCTCGGCAACCACCTCGTGGTCAAGGGCACGCCCGAGGCCGCGGAGAAGGCCCGGCGCGTGTTCGAGCGGCTCTACGCCCGCGTGCAGAAGGGCGGCACCACCCTGACGCTCGGCGACGTGGACGGGGTGATCCAGGAGGTGACCGTCCAGGGCAACCTGTTTCCCTCCGCCGAAATCACGGCCGACAACGGCCGCGAGCAGTTCGAGCAGATCGCGACCCGCAAGCGCGGCGCCGTGCGCGCCCGCAACGCGGCGCAGAGCGACTACATCAAGCTCCTGCGCGCCAACGAACTCGTCTTCGCCGAAGGCCCCGCCGGCACCGGCAAGACCTGGCTCGCCGTCGGCCACGCGGTCTCGCTGCTGGAGCAGGGCCACGCCGAGCGCCTGATCCTGTCGCGGCCCGCTGTCGAGGCCGGCGAGCGGCTCGGCTTCCTGCCCGGCGACATGCGCGAGAAGGTCGATCCGTACCTGCGCCCGATCTACGATGCGCTCTACGACTTCATGGAGGCCCGCCACGTCGACCGCGGCCTGCAGACCGGCATCATCGAGATCGCGCCGCTCGCCTTCATGCGCGGGCGCACGCTGACCAACGCCGTGGTCCTGCTTGATGAAGCACAGAACACCACCTCGATGCAGATGAAGATGTTCCTGACGCGACT
Organism: Methylorubrum podarium; assembly: GCF_022179745.1. Classification (GTDB taxonomy): domain Bacteria; phylum Pseudomonadota; class Alphaproteobacteria; order Rhizobiales; family Beijerinckiaceae; genus Methylobacterium; species Methylobacterium podarium. Next base: position 6,821 of record NZ_BPRD01000039.1, on the reverse strand, counting down.
GGGCGAGAATTCGCGCATGATCATCACCGGCGATCCGAGCCAGATCGACCTGCCGCCGGGCCAGAAGTCGGGCCTCGTCGAGGCGGTCAACGTGCTCGACGGCGTCGAGGGCATCGGCCGGGTGCGCTTCCGCGACGTGGACGTGGTGCGCCACGACCTCGTGCGCCGCATCGTCACCGCCTACGAGGCCGCCGCCCACGGCGAGGCCGAGGCCGACCGCAACCCGAACCCGCGGCGCCGGCCGCTGGCCTGACCCCTCGCGCGACCGACATGAGCGACAACGAGATCGACATCGCCGTCGAGGATCCGCGCTGGGAACAGGCGGTCCCCGATCTGGAGGCCTTCGCGCTGCGGGCCGTCGAGGCGGGATTGGCCATTCTGCCCGATTCGGCCTCCGGTCCGGTCGAGGTGAGCGTCCTGCTGGCGGACGACGCCGCCGTCCAGACCCTCAACCGGACATGGCGGAACAAGGATAAGCCCACCAACGTGCTGTCGTTTCCGGCCGCGGGCGGGCCGCTGCAGCCCGGCATGGCGCGGCCGCTCGGCGACGTGGTTCTTGCGTATGACACGCTCGTGCGCGAGAGTGCGGAGCAGTCGAAGCCGTTCGAGCACCATTTCGCCCACCTCCTCGTCCATGGCACCCTTCACCTTCTCGGACAGGACCATGAGACCGGCGAGGCAGAGGCCGACGCCATGGAGGCGCTCGAGGTCGCCGCGCTCCGGACTCTCGGCATCCCGAATCCTTACGACGACTGACAACCGGCACTCCCGCCGCATCCAACCTAGAGACCCATGACCAACGACCGAAGTCGCGGCGCGGCCCTGGCCGCGCCAGCCGCGGACGCCGAACCGCCCCCACGCGAGGCGTGGTACGATCGTCTGCTGAACGTCTTCCACCTGCGTCCGCGCGAGTCCCTGCGCACCGATATCGAGGAGGCCCTGGCCGAGCCCGACACGGGCGAGGACGCCTTCTCTCCCCTCGAGCGGGCCATGCTCAAGAACGTGCTCGGCCTGCACAAGGTGCGGGTCGACGACGTGATGCTGCCCCGCGCCGACATCGTGGCGGTGTCCAGCGACACCAGCCTCGGCGACCTGCTGAAGCTGTTCCGCACCGCCGGGCACTCGCGCCTGCCGGTCTACGGCGAGACCCTCGACGACCCCCGCGGCATGGTCCACATCCGCGACTTCGTGGAATACCTCGCCACCCGCGCCGAGGCCGCGCCGCGCCGCCCGGTGCCCCATGCCGTGACCGAGGATTCCGAGGCCAAGCCCACGCCGCGCCCGCGCCGGACCGCCTCCGCCCGCGGCGCCCTGCGCAGCCTCGATCTCGGCAAGGTCGATCTCACGGCGACCCTCGCCTCGATCCGCATCCAGCGGCCGGTGCTGTTCGTGCCCCCCTCCATGCCGGCCATCGACCTGCTGGTGCGGATGCAGGCGACGCGCACCCACATGGCCCTCGTCATCGACGAGTACGGCGGCACCGACGGGCTGATCTCGATCGAGGATCTGATCGAGATGGTGGTCGGCGACATCGAGGACGAGCACGACGTGGCCGAGGGCCAGCTCGTCAACCGCATGGAGGGCGAGACGGAGGCCTACATCGCCGACGCCCGCGCCGGCCTCGCCGAGGTGTCGGAGGCCACCGGCCTCGATCTCGTCACCGCGGTCGGGGACCTCGCGGCGGAGATCGACACGATCGGCGGCCTGATCGTGACGCTCGCCGGCCGGGTGCCGGTGCGCGGCGAGCGGATCCCCGGTCCCGACGACATCGAGTTCGAGGTGCTCGACGCCGATCCCCGGCGGGTGAAGCGGATCAAGCTCCAGCGCGCGCCGGCCAAGATCGGCACCGTGGTGCCGCTCGCCCTGCCGCCGCCGCGCCCGGCGCCGCAGGCGCCCGAGATGGACGCCACCGGGACGGAGGCGGCCGAAGCGGACAGAGCCCAGGTCGCCGAATCCGGCCGGTAAGGGACGAGGCGACAAGGCATGACCGCTCCGCTCGGCCGCGCGCCCGGCGCCGGGATGCGCCCGGCCGCGGGGCGGATCGGCCCCCTCGAGGCCATCGCCCACCGTATCATCCTGAGCCATGGCTGGACGCGGTGGGTCATCGCCGCCGCGGCCGGCGCCTGCGGCGCGCTCGCCATGCCGCCCTACGGGCTGTTCCCGGCGCTCGTCGTCTCGCTCGCGGTCGCCGTCTGGCTGATCGACGGCGCGGCGATCGGCGGCTCGGGCCGGCGCACGGTCCGGGCCTGCGCCGGGATCGGCTGGGCCTGGGGCTTCGGCTACTTCACCGCCGGCCTGTGGTGGCTCGGCACCGCCTTCCTCGTGGAGGCGGACCAGTTCGCCTGGGCGCTCCCCCTCGGCGTGCTCGGCCTGCCGGCTCTGCTCGCCCTGTTCTCCGCCGCGGGCTTCGCCGCCGCCCGCCTCGTCTGGTCGCGGGGGGCGGGCCGCATCGCGGCGCTCGCCTTCGGGCTCGCCGCCGCCGAGTGGCTGCGCGGGCACGTGCTGACGGGATTTCCGTGGAACACCCTCGGCATGGCGCTGGGGGGAAACCTCTGGACCATGCAGGCGGCCTCGCTCGTCGGCCTCTACGGCCTGACCCTGCTCGCCGTGCTCATCGCCGCCGCCCCCGCGACGCTCGCCACCGGCGCGACGCCGCGGGGACGGTTCGGGCCGACGCTGGCGGCGCTCGTCGCGCTCGCGGGGCTGGCCGCCTACGGGGCGTGGCGCGTGCCCGCCGCGCCGGATCCCACGGTGGCCGGCGTGCGCCTGCGGCTGATCCAGCCCAACATCCCGCAGGACGACAAGTTCGGCTCCGCCAACCGCGAGCGGATCGTCGACAAGTATCTCGAACTCAGCGACCGCGCGCTCTCGCCCGACCGGACCGGCATCGCCGACGTCACCCACCTGATCTGGCCGGAATCGGCCTTTCCCTTCCTGATCCAGCGCGATCCGGACGCGCTCGCGCGGATCGGCGCCGCGCTCCCCGAGGGCAAGCAGCTCATCACCGGCGCCGCGCGGGTGCGCGAACTGCCCAACGGCGAGCGGCTGACCCGCGAGAACGCCGTGTTCTTCAACTCGATCCTGACGATCGGGGCGGGTGGGCGGTTCGGCGACATCTACGACAAGGTCCACCTCGTCCCCTTCGGCGAGTACCTGCCGGGTCCCCTCGATGCGCTGCTGCGGTCGGCGGGCCTGCGCCAGTTCATCTCCGTCCCCGGCGGCTTCACCGCGGGCGACCGCGCGGGTCAGCGCATCCTCAACGTGCCGGGCCTGCCGCCGGTCGCCGCCACGATCTGCTACGAGGCGATCTTCCCCGGCGCGATCCTGCCCCCCGATCCGGCCGAGGGTACGCCGGCCGTGCCGGGCCTGATCCTGAACCTCACCAACGACACGTGGTTCGGCGACACGCCGGGACCGCGCCAGCACCTCGCCCAGGCCCGCCTGCGGGCGGTGGAGGAGGGGCTGCCGCTGGTCCGCGACGCCAATTCCGGCATCTCGGCGGTGGTCGACGCCCATGGCCGGGTCGTCGCGAGCCTTCCCCTCGGGAGCGAGGGCGTGCTCGACGCGGACCTTCCCGTCCGGCTCCCCGGCCGCACTCTCTACGCCGCCTTCGGCGATGGGCCGTTCGCCTTGGGGCTGATCCTCTGCCTTCTCGTCGCGCTCGCGGCCCGGCGCCGCCGGGCGTAGCCGACATCCGCGCCGCGGGACCGTCCCGCGCAGTCGTCACGCGAAGACGATCCGAGACGAGCGCGCGACATTCGGTCAATCGCTGTCTCGGGATCGACTGTCATCTTCCGGCGTTCGGAGAATAACGGGCCATTCTGCCGGTGGAGACCGGTGCGGGCCATTCTCTCGAACTGCAAGGGAATGACGATGAAGCGGATAATCGTGGCCTCTGCCGCCCTCGTGGGTGCGCTGGCCTACCTCCCGGCCGGCGCCGACGCGCGGCCGATCGGCGTCGGCGGCTCCGGCGGCCTCGGCGGCGGCAATTTCCGCAGCGCCCTCGGAGCGGGTGGCGTGGCCGGGTTCGGTAATCCGGGCTTCCGCGGCGGCGGCTTCGCCGGCCGTGGCGGCATCGGCGGCGGCGGGTTCGCGGGCCGGCCCGGCATCGGCGGTGGCGGCTTCGCCGGCCGTCCCGGCTTCGGCGGCGGCGTTCGCCCGGGCTATGGCGGCGGGATCGCCGGCGTGCGGCCCGGCTTCGGCAACCGCGGCTGGTACGGCGGCAACCGCTGGCGGAACGCCGGCTACTATCGCCGCGGCTACGGCTACGGCGGCCTGGGTCTCGGCGTCGGCCTCGGCCTCGCCGCCGGTGGTCTCTACGGCGCCTATGGCTATCCGGGCTACGGGTATGGCTACGACGACGGCTACTACGCGCCGGCCGGCTACTACGGCACCGAGACGGTCACGACGGGTGTCGCGCCCGGCGGCGACGACGACGCGGTGGCCGAGTGCGCTCGCCGTTTCAAGACCTACGACCCGCAGACCCAGACCTACATCGCCAAGCGCGGCGTGCGCCGCTCCTGCCCGTAAGGCTGGGAAGGGAGGCGCCGCAAGCGGCGCTTCCTCCAAAGCAAAAACCCCGCCCGACCTGACGGTCGGGCGGGGTTTTATTTTAGCTGACCGCCTGCCTTACTCGGCGGCGACCTTGTGCGGGGCGTTGCCGCCCTCGGTGTAGGTCTCGGGCGTCAGGCGCTTGTGCGGGGCGGCTCGGCCCGGCAGCGGCGGCAGGGCCTTGGCCTTCTCCAGATCGATCCCGGCGCCCTCGGCGACGCGGCGGCCGTAATCCTCGTCGGCGTGCCAGAAGTGCCAGACCATCCGCAGCTGGATGGGCTCCGGGCACTGCTTCATGTCGGCCACGAGGTTGGCGATCAGGTCCTCGCGCTCCCAGTCCTCGAAAGTCCGGTAGCGGTGGCCCGCCTGGGCGTAGTCGTCCTCGGTGCGCGAGGTCTGGTAGCGACCGAGGTTGCCCTCGACCGGCTGGTGGTACTCCTTGCGCTTCGGCGCCTCGGCGAGGCCCTCGCCGAGCGTCGAGGGCTCGTAGTTGATGTGCTTGTTGGCGCCCGTCCCGTCGACGCCGTAGGTCATCGCGCCGTCGCGCTGGTTCGAGTAGACCTTCACGCCGGGCTGCGGCGCGTTGATCGGCAGCTGGAGGTAGTTCGCGCCGACGCGGTAGCGCTGCGTGTCGGAGTAGGACAGGGTCCGGCCCTGCAGCATCTTGTCGTCCGAGAAGTCGATGCCGTCCACCAGCACGCCGGTGCCGAAGGCCGACTGCTCGACCTCCGCGAAGAAGTTGTCCGGCACGCGGTCGAGCACCATGCGGCCGACCGGCAGCAGCGGGAACTGGTCCTCGGGCCAGCGCTTCGTGTCGTCCAGCGGATCGAACGAGAGGTGGTCGTTCGGGCCGTCGGGCATGATCTGAACGCAGAACTCCCACTCGGGGAAATTGCCGGCCTGGATGTTGTCGTAGAGGTCACGCGTGGCGTGGCCGACATCCTTGGCCTGGATCTCGGAGGCTTGGCTCGAGGTCAGGTTCCGCACGCCCTGCTTGGGCTGCCAGTGGAACTTGCAGAGCACCGCCTCGCCCTGGTCGTTGACCAGCTTGTAGGTGTTGACGCCCGAGCCTTCCATCTCGCGGTAGTTGGCCGGGATGCCCCAGGGCGACTTCAGCCACGTCACCATGTGGATCGACTCGGGGTGCTGCGACACGAAGTCGAAGAAGCGCCACGCCTCCTGGCGGTTCGTCACCGGGTCCGGCTTGAACGCGTGGATCATGTCGGGGAACTTGATCGCGTCGCGGATGAAGAAGACCTTGAGGTTGTTGCCCACGAGGTCCCAGTTGCCCTCGACGGTCTTGAACTTGACGGCGAAGCCGCGCGGGTCGCGCTCGGTCTCCGGGCTCTCCTTGGCGCCGGCGACCGTCGAGAAGCGGACGAACATCGGCGTCTTCACGCCGGTCTCGTTGAGCACGCGGGCGCGGGTGTACTTGGAGGCCGGCTCGTCGCCGATCTTGCCGTAGGCCTCGAACCAGCCGTGGGCGCCGGCGCCGCGGGCGTGCACGACGCGCTCGGGGATGCGCTCGCGGTCGAAGTGGGTGATCTTCTCGATGAACTGGTAGTTCTCGAGCGTCGCCGGTCCGCGCTCGCCGACCGTGCGCAGGCTCTGGTTGTCCCGGACCGGATGGCCCTGGCGGGTCGTCAGAATCGGACGGTTCTCGCTCATGCGTCACTCTCTCCTTGGGAGGCAGGGCTTCAGGGTGGATCGCCCGGGGCGGTCGCACAGCCTGGAACCATTCTGTTTCGACGGTATGACCCAGGCATGACCCATTGGCAAATGCATCGTCACAAACGTTGTGATAGATGCAGCCTATGAACCTCTCCGGTCTGTCCCTGCGCGATCTCGAATATGTCGTGGCCGTCGCCGACGAGGGGCATTTCGGCCGGGCCGCCGAGCGCTGCAACGTGAGCCAGCCGACGCTCTCCGTGCAGGTTCGTAAACTGGAGAACGCGCTCGGGCTGACCTTGTTCGAGCGATCCAACCGTCGCGTGTTGTTGACCGTGGCCGGGCAGGGCATCGTCCGGCAGGCCCGCGTGGTGCTCGGCGAGGCGCAGCGCCTGCTGGCGCTCGCCGTCGAGGGGCGCGGCTCGCCGCTCACCGGCCGGCTCGTGCTGGCCGCGATCCAGACGCTGGGCCCCTACTATTTCCCCCTCGTGCTGCGCCTGCTGCGCCAGGAATTCCCCCTGCTGACGCTGGCGCTCAGCGAGGCGCGCACCGCCGAGATCCTCGACGGATTGCGCGACGGGCGCATCGACGCGGCCCTGGTC
>NZ_BPRD01000038.1 GCF_022179745.1 Methylorubrum podarium | reverse complement strand
GCGCACCCGACACGATTCGAACGTGTGACCTTTGCCTTCGGAGGGCAACGCTCTATCCAGCTGAGCTACGGGTGCTGACCGTGGCTCGTGAGTAGCCCAACTGAACCGTCGACGCAACGGCGCTTTGCGGAGCGGTGGAAGGCCCTGGTCGCTCAATGGGATGAACGCATGGCCCTCCTCAGGCAAAGGTCACACGTTCGAATCGTGTCGGGTGCGCGACGAGCGGCGGAGGGGCTGCTCAAGCGCCGGCAATGTGTCCGCGGATGCGGACGGCGTGCGACGCTGTTGAGGCGCATGTGCCGCGAGCGCGCCGCGACTGGCTATGTCACGCCCACCGGAATGCAGCGATCTGGACTACCGGCACTCCCATTAGCCTCGCTGCTTGCTCGAGGCGCTGACGGACTTCGGCGGCTGCCGGGGTTACCACTCAAAGGCACCTGCCATGCTCAAGCGACTTTCATCGAGGGTCGGAGCTGTGGCAGGCGTCGCGCTTGATGCCTAGCTCCCGAGCGAGGCCCGTAGGCCTCCTCGCGGACCAAGAGCCCGCTTTGCCAGAGTGGTGTCGAGCGGGCAGGTCATGTCGCGACCTGTGGCCCCTACCATGTCAAGGTTGAGCTCCCTCGTGACCGTCGGGTCCGCCGCTCAGGACCCTACCGGGATCAGGTGCGAGACGAGACCCTTAGAGCAGATCGGGCAAGCGGTTGCGCCTTGCTCCGCGTGAAAGGCGCCCCTTCTTCGCCTCTTCGCGATGTTGGCGGTAGGCCTCGAGGCTCGACACGGTGAGCTGCGCCGCCGCATTCTGACCCGTCGCCGGGTTTGCGCAGGCGCGCAGGGTCCGGATCTCCTCGCGCTTGCCGTAGTCTCCCTGGAGGCATTCAGTCATGTAACGCTCGAACAGGCTGAGCCAGGGGCGCAGCGTCGTCGGATCGGAGGGGGGCTGCGCCATGTTGATGACGCGCAGCCCCTTCGGGATCGTCACGCACGGCGAGAGCGCGCCGTAGCCGAACCCCTTGGCCCGCCCGGCCTGATGCCAGTGCCCGCCCTCTCCATCGCCGAAGGTGAGCGCCCACAGCAATGCGCCGAACTCGACCGGATGCAGGTTGTGGACGCGCACCCGGCTCTGAAACACGGTGCCCGCGGGCAGGAACCGCACGCCCGTCACAGTGTCCTCGTTGCCGTTGCCCTGCGGCCACTGCGTGTCCGGCACCGCCGTGCGGCGCGCCACGGTGCGCTTGCGGCCGGCCGGCACGGCATCCGGGTGGCTGTAGTCCACCGGGGTGCCATCAGGTTCCGCATCCTCGCTCCGGGCAAGGTAGAACGGCCAGAAGCTCTCGCGCGGCTGGGCGAACACGCCCCGGCGGATAACGCCCTCGGGCCGCGTCTTCTCCGGCGCCCAGGCTACGTCGAAAGCGACGCGCCCGCGCAGCGCCTGTTCGTGCTTGCTCCCATCCGCGTGCTCCTGTTCGGCGACCCGCGTGTTGGCGCGGTCAACCTCGCCGAACAGGGCGCGCGCGAAGTCCCAGCCGAGCGGCTCGTCGAGCCGTGGCACGCGATAGGGCTTGCCAGGTTCGCCGTAGAGGCGCTGCGCCACTTCTCCCACCGAGTAGGCGTAGGGCACGCGGATCACGCGCGAGAGGCCGAACCAGAAGGCCTGTCGGCCGGGCGGCGCAGAGAAATCGATGGCGGGGTTGCGGTTTTTCAGGTCGCCGTGCCAGTGCCAGAAGACAGGGATGCCAGGCAGCTTGGCCGGATCGTCCAGGAGCCTGTCGAGCGGCTGATCGTCCGCATCGGCCTCAAACCCGGACAGGGCGTCTTCCCACCCGAAGGCCCTCAGCCAAAAGCGCCATGCCCCGCGCGGATTGGCACCCGTGCGCGAGACGTCGCCGTGCTGCCGGTGGAACACGCTCATCCAGGCATTGGGGATGACGATCGCCTGATCGGCATCGACCGGCAGCGGAAACAAGGCCTCGTGCGTCTTAAGCACGCCGGCCTTCCTGTCCTCGCGCCGGCTCGATCCCTCGCGCGCATCCTGCTGGTAGGGGCCCGTCACCACGAGCACCAAGTCCTTGCCGGGATGGGTGGCGGACTGGAAGGAGACCGGAACCGTCGGATCCTTCCGCAGATAGGCGCGCGGGATGCCGGATTTGGCGGACGGGCGCGAGCCGGCCGGACCGTAGAGAGCCTGGATCTTACGCAGCCGAAGGTGGGGCGGCAGCGCTCGCAGCTTGTCCTCGACATCCATGCTCACTTGCCAGTGAGCCGAGTCGATCTTCCTACCCGGCGCTCCCGATCCTCCGAGGGCGACCTCCTGAAGGACGCTCTCGAACGGCACGCGCACGAAGCGGCTCTCGGTGTGCCGCCCTCGCAGGAATAGCCACGTATCGCGCGTCGCGTCGTAGCGCAGCCAGCCCGCTCGGACATCGTCGCGCGCAATGGCATGATGATCGCCGTGTCCGACGAAATCCCGCACGCCGTGGTGGCGCGCGTCGTTGATGCGGCCCAGATGCGAGAACGTGGCCGCCTCCAGCACGGCCCGGATCATTCCGCGCTGGGTCGTCCCCGGCAGCGCATATCGCCCACCGATCTGCAGGGGCTCGACTGCGCGCCCCTCGTCGGCCGCTGCGCCGACGCAGATAGGCGTGCGTGCCGTCCACGTGACCGTCAGCGTGCCGGACACGCTGCCCTCGGCGAGCGGGCGCTCGAAGGACAGGACCTCGCGACGCACCGGCGGCTCGACTACGAGGCCCGGCGCGACCGGCACGAAGCGGAAGGTGGCGTAGGTCTCGCTCACGGCATCGCTCCCTTTACGCGCTTCACGTCGAACCACCCGAAGCCACGGTTCGTCGCGTGGCCGAGCAGCAGCACGTCCCCGTCGAGGTCGTCGAGCAGTTCCTTGAACAGGGCCGTGTCCGCCGCCAGCGGGTAGGTAACGCCCTCGACCACGCGCGTTTCGAGGTTCAGATCGAGATCGAAGCCGACATTCACGTAGGCCTCGTGCACGAACAGGGTCGACTCCAGCACCGCGCCGGTGAACCGGTCGAGGGCGATCGAGGTCAGATCGTTGTCCGGCTGCGGTTCAGAGGTCGGTTCGAGAGCGGCAATCCGCAGAAGACCGCGAAAGCCCGACACGCCGAACAGGCGCTCGACCGGCTGCAGCTCAGCCGGCGTCTTCCAGCTCGAGGGCTTGCGGAAGCGATCCTCCGGCTCGGACCCTCCGGCTGCGCAAAGCCATGCCGCCCGGGCGCGCAGCACGCCGGCGATCGACTCAGGCCGAAGCACCGGGGTTGCAGCGTCGCGGCGTAGTGCTCCAATGCGATTGCCGCTTCCGCGCTGGGGATCCACCGAGGCGAACGGACCTGGACAATGCAGGGCAAGGCGCACGTGGTGACCTGCCTTCTGCGGTGGCGCGCACACGGTCAGGCGGGTCCAGCGAGTGTCGCTGACCACCTCGCCCATTGCGGGGTCGAAGCGGGTTTCGGCGATCTCCAGCGCGCATGGATCGAGCCGGGCGCGGCCGAGGCCGTTGCGTCCGCCCGACCCGAGCGCGAGGCCACCTTTCGCCGCGAACGGACTGAGGAGAATGGGCAGGTTGCGCTCGGCCTCCGCGCGTGGCCCGAACCAGGTGCCCTCGACCTCGAAGCGGCTGCCGGCGGGCACCATCTCGACCGTGAACAGCTTGCGGTGGTCGGCCGTGCTGCTGTCGCGGTCGATCGCGACGCCGGTGGCGAGGTAGGTGCCTTCGGTCTCAGACCACAGCGGCAGATCGGCGCCGGCGCGATAGGGCTCCGCCCTGCCACCGTAGAACGCGAAGCGGCCCATCTGCCCCGCGTCGCCTTCCTTGATCTCGCCGAACCAGCCGGACACGTCGGCGGCCTCCGCGCGAAACGCCTTGCGCAGTGCGCCTTTCAAGGCGGTCGGGGGTAGGAAGGGGCGCCCGGCGTGATCGCGCGCCACGAGCGCGACGCGCGGACCTTCTTTCGCCTCGCCCTCGGAAGCTGCCCGGCCGGCCCGAGGGCGAAGCGCGGAGAGGGACTGCTCGGCGCCCGTGCCAATGTGAAGGTCGGCCAGCAGCTCGAGGGTGAACCGGAAGCGAACGTGAGCAAGGCTCATGCTGAGCCTCCAAGGCCTGTCCCGAGCCGCACGGCGCCGTATCCGTTCCCGGGCACGAACGGACAGTCGCGCCAGCTACGTGTTGACAGGGCGCGCGGCAGCGGCAGGCCCCGGCTGAGGAACGAGGCGATCGCCGGATTAGCATCCGACGGCAGATCGAAGGCGATGACCGAGCCTGCCGTAGTCAGGAGCCATGGCCGATACCCGGCGTCCTGTCCGCGATAGCGAGCAGCGAGATAGCCGCCCACGCGACGATGACGGGCGTAGCACACGACGTTTAGGCTCTCAGGAGGCACCTGTGGGCCGCCGCGAGCCAGGATCGCCTCTGCGAGGTAATCCGCCACGTGCCGGTCGAGCGGAACGGTGCCGTCCTCCTCGCCCGGCGCGTGCAGGAGCGCCTCGCTCTCGAGAACCAGGCAGGTGCGCCCGGTCGGTGCCGGAACGTGCGCGCGAGGGGATGGGGTCACTTCGGCCTGCGCCGTGACCCGCGTCTTGCCGAAGCCGTCGATGCGCGCGGGAAGTGCGGCCAGCAGCGTTGCGAACGCTTCAGGCGTCGCCTCGCCTTGCGCCAGCGTGCCAGACCAGACGTGATCGCCCGGAACGACCGCCGCCGACGAGAAGAGCTTCTTTTCGTCGGCGACGCCGGACGCGGCGACCGCCGTGCGGGTGCGGGCGTCGTAGCGCGGGATGAAGGTGTGGTGAAAGCGTGCGTTGAGTGCCTCGAGCGCTTTGCCCGATTTCCAGTCGGGTTCGAAGCGCACCACGCCGGCCGAGGCCCATTCAACCGGATCGTCGCTCAGGGCATCGAACGCTGCGGTCTCGTCACCGACGAAGTAGGCGCTGAGCGGGACGGCCCGTGGACGCGCGGCCCCTTTCCGGTGCGGAGCGAGATGGCCGAACACGACTTGGCCGAGCACCTCGTGCAGGGGATGGGTAGGGTCATCGGCGCCGAGAGCGGACGCAACGACGGCCTTCAGCGCGCTTCCCGGAACCACCGTTCCACCACGCACGCTGTTGCCGCCCCAACTCGTCGCCGCCACGAGGAAAGGCCCCGCGAAGGTCAGCGTGATGTTCGCTCGACCGTCGCTGGCGAGGGCGGCGATAG
>NZ_BPRD01000037.1 GCF_022179745.1 Methylorubrum podarium | reverse complement strand
GATCAAGACGACGAGCGGACGGAGAGACCGCTCGTCGTCTTGATCATGCGGTTGACGCTCGCCGAAGGCAAAGGTTTCACGAACGACCGAACCGGTCGTCCGTTGCGGCGGCGAGCGTCGGATCAGGCGACCTTCTGGCGCGAGCGGGACTTCGGCTCGGGAGCGGGAGCCTCTTCCTCGATGCGGCCGCCCGGCCGGCCGAGGCCGATCGACTTGGCGAGGGCGGAGCGCTGCGCCGCGTAGTTCGGGGCGACCATCGGGTAGTCGTTCGGCAGGCCGTAGCGCTGACGATACGAGTAGGGATCGAGGCCGTGGGTGCCGAGATGACGCTTGAGCGTCTTGTAGGGCTTGCCGTCGATGAAGCTGATGATCGCGTCCGGGGTGACGGATTTGCGAATCTGCGCGGAGGTCGGCTTCTCGATCACCTCTTCGGCGGGGGCGGCAGCGGTCTCGGGGCTGCTGAGACCGGTCAGCGCGGCATGAACGTTGATGATCAGGCCGGGGAGCTCGGAGGCGGGCACCGAGTTGTTCGAGACATACGATGAGACGATGTCACTCGCCAATTCTACGAAGTCGTTGAACGATTTTTGGTTTTCTTCTGTCATTCTGCGTGTCCGTTTCGTGAGCCCCCGGGCGCCAAGATCATACGTGCAGCGCAGCGATGCAAGAGAAGAATTGAAAAATCTACGTCAGGCTTGTGGGTATTGAGGGAAGCGCGCTCAAGTTCAGCGTTGCCGACGAAGCGTAGAAGGTTAAGTGCAGGCCAAGCTCGCACGGTCCAGTGGTGTATCAGAGCTCGACCTTCCCCTTGCCCGCGCGGACGATGTGGCCGGGTTCGCCTCTTCTGAAATTGGATCCAAGCTACGAAGGGATCATGTAATTCGGCGCCGTGTTCGCAATCTTTCTATGCCTTGGAGCCGGATAGCGCAGACTCCCATCGCGAGGGCCGGCGGCGGCCGATCGTGTCGGTGACGCAGGTTCCGATCCCACCCGGGGCGGCGCCGACGAGCGGAACGTTACAACCTGCGCGAGACGATCTGCCGCGTCGGGCCGGGGCGACTGTTTTCACGCCGAGCCTGGATTCGCGGGTCTGTCTTCTTCGAGCGGCCTGTTTGCCGAATCATCACGCAGGCGAAGCCGAAGTGTCGCCTCTGTTCTCGCCTCTGTTTGTCACGGCCCGGCCGTGCTACGGACGAGAGCAATGAAGTCCGCTCGTCCCATAGCGCTCTGGCTGGCGGCGGTGATCGTCACGATCGCCGCGGCGCTGATGCCGTCCGGCGCGCAGGCGCACGGCGCCCATGGGCACGTGCCTCAGGCACAGCCTGCGGTGAGCGCGTCGTCGTCCGAGGCCGCGGTCGTCGCCGTCGAGGCTCGGCTTGCCGGTCCGTCCGCGATCGTTCGCACCGACGTCGTTCCCGTCATCGAGACCGCCCGAATCGCCTGTGCCTGTGCGGCCTGCCTGGCCGGCGGCGCCTGCGGTCACGCACCCTCGTCCTGCTGTGCGACCGGGCTCGCCCCCTCCCCAAATCCGCTGCTGGCTCCGCCGTCTCCGCGTGACCGCGCGCCGACCTGCGACGGACCGCGCCTGTCCGGCATCGTGCCCGACACACAGATCGAACCGCCCAGACCCCTCGCCTGACGCTCGTTCCCATCTGGCAGCTTGCTGCCGGGTGACGTCGTTGCTTTCCTGGCGAAGGTTCCGTTCGACATGCTCATCCGTCTCGCGGCGGCGCTCCGGGCGCTGGCCGTCTCGCTCGCGCTCGCGGCCGCATCGGCCTCCGGCAGCGCAGCCCTGGCCCATGAGGGTCACAGCCACGGTGATGACGCGGTACAGGCCCCGCCCCCGCAGGCTGCGCCGCGCGCCGAGGCCGTTTCGACGGCGTTCGAGCTCGTGGCGGTGGCGGGCAAGGACCGGGTCCGTCTCTATCTCGATCGCTTTGCCAGCAACGAGCCGGTGAGCGGCGCACGGATCGAGGTCGAGACCCCGGACGGTCCGGTCGAGGCGACGGCCGCCGGTGATGGCGTCTACGAGATCGCCGCGCCCTGGCTCGCCCGCGGCCGCCGCCACGATCTTCTCGCCACCGTGAGCGCCGACAGCGCCACGGACGTGCTAGCCCTCGATCTCCACCTTCCCGAGCCGGCGCCGGCCGCCGTCGTCCCGTCGCCGGCGTGGCTGGCCAATCTCCGGCATCACCTCACCCACCAGGGACCGATCGGCGCCGCCGCGGGCGGCTTCCTGCTCGGGCTCGCCGTGATCATGCTGGTGCGCTCCCGCCGGGCGCTGCCGGCCTTCGCGGTCCTCGCCCTCACCCTGACGCTGCTCCTCGGGACGGCCGCCCTTGCGCATGAGGGGCACGCCGACGGCGCGCAGGAAGCCGCCCCGGTTCAGGGGGCGGCTCTCACCGCCCCGGCGACCTCGGGCGTCGAGCGCGCCCGGCGCCTGCCGGACGGCGCGGTGTTCGTTCCGAAATCGATGCAGCGCCTGCTCGCGCTCCGCACGGGACTGACCGGCATCGCCGACCACCGCCGCACGGTGGAACTGCCGGGACGCGTCATCGCCGATCCGAATGCCAGCGGCGTCGTGCAATCCTCCGTCGGCGGGCGCCTCGCTGCCCCGTCCGGCGGCTTCCCGAATCTCGGTGCGCGGGTCCGCAAGGGCGACGTGCTCGCCACCGTGACCCCGCCGGTCCAGGCGGTGGACCTCTCCGACATGCGCCAGACCCAGGGCGACCTCGACCAGCAGATCGCCATCACCGGCCGCAAGGTCGCCCGCTACGAGCGTCTCGCCGCGACCGGCGCCGTGGCGCAGACGGCTCTGGAGGATGCCCGCGCCGAACTCACCGGCCTGAAGGACCGCCGCGCCGCCCTCGACACGATCCGCCGCGCGCCGGAGGAACTGGTTGCGCCGGTGGACGGCGTGGTCGCCGAGCGGTCGGCGGTCGCCGGCCAGATGGCGGCACCGGGCACGATGGTGTTTCGCATCGTCGATCCCGAAAAGCTCTACGTCGAGGCCCTGAGCTTCGTCGCCCTGGAGCCCGGCGCGGCGGCCACCGCGCGGCTGCCCGATGGGCGAAATCTCGCCCTCGCCTCTCGCGGCGCCGGACTCGCCGACCGCAACCAGGCGGTGCCGGTGCAGTTCGCGATCACGGGAAGCATCGAGGGCGTGCGGCTCGGCCAGTTCGTGACCGTGCTCGCGCCGACCGGCGAGACCGTTGCCGGTCTGGCCGTGCCCCGCTCAGGCGTCGTCCGCACCGAGTCCGGCGCCGTCGTCTACGAGCACGTCTCCGCCGAGCGGTACGAGCCCCGCGCCGTGCGGGTCGAGCCGCTCGATGCCGAGCGGGTGATCGTGGCGGGGGGCGTCGGGGCCGGCCGGCGCATCGTCGTCCAGGGTGCCGAACTGCTCGATCAGGTCCGCTGAGGGACGACGCGCCATGTTCGCCCTCCTCGTCCGCACCGCCCTGCTCAACCGGGTTCTGGTCCTGGCCCTCTGCCTCGCCCTCGTCCTGGCGGGCGGCCTCGCCCTGACGCGCCTGCCCGTCGATGTCCTGCCCGACCTCAACCGCCCCACCGTCACGGTGATGACGGAGGCCGAGGGCTACGCCCCGCCCGAGGTGGAGCAACTCGTCACCTATCCGATCGAGACCCGGATGAACGGCCTGCCCGGCGTCACCCGCGTGCGCTCGGTGTCGAGCGTGGGGCTCTCCATCGTCACCGTCGAGTTCGGCTGGGACACCGACCTGTATCGCGACCGCCAGTTCGTGGCCGAGCGCCTCGCCCTGGTGCGCTCCGAGCTGCCCGCCGGCGTCACGCCGCAGATGGGCCCGGTCGCCTCGATCATGGGCGGCATCCTGCTCGTCGCGGTGACGGGTGAGACGTCGAGCCCGATGCAGTTGCGCGAGACCGCCGACTTCATCCTGCGGCCGCGCCTGCTCTCGATACCGGGCGTGGCGCAGGTGATCCCCATCGGCGGCGAGGTGCGCCAGTTCCGCGTCAGCCCGAACCCGGCGGCGATGCGGGCGCTCGGGGTCACCAACGAGGCGCTGGCGAACGCGCTGTCCGGCTTCGGCACCAATGCCGGCGGCGGGTTTGCCGACGCCAACGCCCGCGAGATCCTGATCCGCAACATCGGCCGGACCCTGAGCCTCGAGGATCTGCGCAACCTCGTGATCCCGACGGGTCCGCAGGGCGCGACCGCCGCCGCCGACCTGCCCGGCACCGGCAATCCGGCGATCGAGGGCCGGGTCTACCTTCGCCAGATCGCTGAGGTGGCGTTCGCCGCGCGGCCCAAGCGCGGCGACGGCGGCTATCGCGGCGAGCCGGCGATGATCCTGTCGGTCGAGAAGCAGCCGGGCATCGACACCGTCCGCCTGACGAGGGACGTCGAGGCGGCGCTGAAGGAGATCGCTCCCACCCTGCCGAAGGGCATGGACGCCCAGAAGATCCTGTTCCGGCAGGCGGATTTCATCGAGACCTCCCTCGCCAATGTCGAGCGGGTGCTGATGGAAGCGGTCGCGGTGGTGGCCGTGGTGCTGTTCGCCTTCCTGATGAACGCGCGCACGACGCTGATCTCGCTCACCGCGATCCCCGTCTCGATCCTCGCCACGGCCCTGGTGTTCTGGGCGCTCGGCTTCTCGATCAACACGATGACGCTCGGCGGCCTCGCCATCGCCATCGGCGAGCTGGTCGATGACGCGGTGGTCGATGTCGAGAACATCTATCGAAGACTGCGCGAGAACCGGGCCGAGGGCTCGCCCCGCAGCGTCTTCGACGTGGTGGTGGCCGCCTCCAGCGAGGTGCGCTCCGGCATCGTCTACGCCACCGCGATCATCGTGCTGGTCTTCGTGCCGCTGTTCGCGCTCTCCGGCATCGAGGGGCGGCTCTTCGCGCCGCTCGGACAGGCCTACATCGTCGCGATCCTGGCGAGCCTGCTCGTTTCCGTGACCCTGACCCCGGTTCTCGCCTCCTGGCTCCTGCCCGGTATGAAAAGCCTCGCCGAGCACGAGCCTGCTCTGGTGCGCAGGCTGAAGGCGGGCAACGCGGCGCTGTTGACGATCGCCCTGGCCCATCCCCGGGCGCTGGTGGCGGGGGTCGCCGTCTGCGTCGTCGCGGCCGGCATCGCCGCGTCGCAGCTGCCGCGCGCCTTCCTGCCGGCTTTCAACGAGGGCTCGCTGACGGTCACCGTCACCTTCCGGCCCGGCATCTCGCTTGCCGAGAGCAGCCGGGTGGGGGCCATCGCCGAGCGGCTGGTCCTCGACATGCCGGAGGTCGCCACCGTCGGGCGCCGCACCGGCCGGGCGGAACTCGACGAGCACGCCGAGGGCGTCCACTCCTCCGACCTCGAAGTGCGGCTGAGGGCCGGACGCCCGCGCGAGACCGTGATCGCCGAGATCCGCGAGCGACTCGCCGTCCTGCCGGTGACGGTGAATGTCGGCCAGCCGATCTCGCACCGGCTCGACCACATGCTCTCCGGCGTGCGTGCCGAGATCGCCCTGAAACTGTTCGGCGACGACCTCGACGCCCTGCGCGCCGCGGCCGAGGGTCTCCGGGAACGGATCGCGGCGCGGGTGCCCGGCGTCACCGACCTTCAGGTCGAGCGGCAGGTGCGTATCCCGCAGCTCGACATCCGGGTCGATTACGGCCGGGCCGCGCTCTACGGCGTCTCGCCGTCGACCGTGGTCGAGACCATCGCCCGGCTCGCCAACGGACGCACCCTCTCGACCATCGCCGACGGACCGCGCCGCTTCGACGTGACCCTGCGCCTGCCCGACGCCCGGCGCAGCCCGCAGGCGCTCGGCGACCTCCTAATCGAGACGCCGTCGGGATGGGTGCCGGCCCGCGAGATCGCCGACATCCGC
Organism: Methylorubrum podarium; assembly: GCF_022179745.1. Classification (GTDB taxonomy): domain Bacteria; phylum Pseudomonadota; class Alphaproteobacteria; order Rhizobiales; family Beijerinckiaceae; genus Methylobacterium; species Methylobacterium podarium. The sequence goes on along the minus strand of NZ_BPRD01000037.1, from coordinate 5,992 downwards.
GAGACCGACGGGCCGAACCAGATCCTGCGGGAGAACGGGCGGCGGCGGATCGTGGTCCAGGCCAATTCCGACGGCCGCACCGACATGGCGGCGATCGTCGCCGGCATCCGCCGCGTCCTAGACGAGACGCGCCTGCCGGAAGGCGTGAGCGCCCGGCTGGAGGGCACCTACGAGGCGCAAGGCGAGGCCGCCCGCACCATCGGCGGGCTCAGCCTCGTCTCGCTCGCCCTCGTCTTCGCCCTGCTGCACGGGCGCTACCGCTCCGTGCCGCTGGCGCTCATCGTCATGGCCAACGTGCCGCTGGCCCTGATCGGCAGCGTGCTCGCGCTCTGGATCGCCGGCCTCCCGCTCTCGGTCGCCTCGATGATCGGCTTCGTCACGCTCACCGGCATCGTCGCCCGCAACGGCATCCTCAAGATCAGCCACATGCTGAACCTCGCCCGCGAGGAGGGGCTGGTGCTCGGGCCCGCCCTCGTGACCCGGGCAAGCCTGGAGCGGATGACCCCGGTGCTGATGACGGCGCTGTCCGCCGGCATCGCCCTCGTGCCGCTCCTGATCGACGGGACGGCTCCGGGCAAGGAGATCCTGCACCCCGTGGCGGTGACGATCTTCGGCGGGCTGATGAGCGCGACCCTCCTCGACGCCGTGCTCACCCCCGTCCTGGTCCTGATGTTCGGGCGCGGCGCCTTCGACCGGCTCCACGCCCCCGCGCCGGCCGACCGCCTGCACGCGCCGGTGCGCGAAGCCTTTTGACCCCTCGCAATGAAGGAGACGACCGATGATCCGCGCGATGCGATGCGCCGCCCTGGCGCTGACCCTCGTCGCCGCGCCCGCCGGCGCGCAGCAGGCCCATGACGGCGCCCACCGTCACGACCATCCGCCCGGCCCGAACGGAGGGCGCGTCGAGGGGGCTGGGCCGTGGCACGCCGAACTCGTGACGCGGGCCGAGGCCGTCTCGGTCTACCTGAGCGACGGCGCCGGCAAGCCGCTGCCGGTCGAGGGCTTCAAAGCGGTCGCGATCCTCAAATCCGGCGCGAAGACCGCCCGCATCCCCCTCAACCCCGAGGGCAACCGGCTCGCAGGCAAGGCCGACGCGACCCTGGGGGAACTCCCCACCGGCGCCGTGCGCATCACCGCGCCCGACGGCGTCACCGCCAACGCCCGCTTCGACTGACGACCTCTTCGATCCAAGGATGAACGCGATGATGAAAGCCCTTCCCGCCGCCCTCCTCTTCGGCCTCCTCGCCGCTCCGGCCCTCGCCGGGGACGGACATCACCACCACGGACATGCCCAACCGGCCGCGACATCGACCGTCGGCGACAGCGCGGCGACCGAGGCGTTTCGCGATGCCGACGCCCGCATGCATCGCGAGATGGACATCCGCTACACCAACGACGTCGATCTCGATTTCGTCCGCGGGATGATCCCGCACCACCGCGGCGCGATCGAGATGGCGAAGATCGCCCTCGAACACTCGAAAGACCCGGAGATCCGCAAGCTCGCCGAAGAGATCGTCAAGGCGCAGGACACCGAGATCGCGCAGATGGAAGCTTTTTTAATGCGCAAGCAGGACGCCAAGCATCGCTGATCCGCTTTCCCAAACATCACCTTGTTTTTTACTTCGGCTTCACGAGCGGCCGCGAAGCGATTCAGGGCGCGACGTCTTCGGAAAGATCGTGGCTTGGATCGCTTCGGCATCGCCTCGCGATGACGGAGACGGCAATCACCGGAACGGTCGACCGGAGACCGTGCTCCTCAATCGAAGCGGGACCGGCGGCCGGAGACACGCCGCCTTTTCCCGGCCGCGGCGAACGACCTTCGCATTCTGGCTCTGCTCGCTGAGCTCGCTCATTTTCGGCGACGCGACGGATTAAAACTTGCCGAGGCAAGTTCGATTTTCATCCTTTACTTCGTCAAAATTGGACAATGGGGAGTGCTATCGCACACCCGGCCCGCCCTCTCTCGGGATTAAATCTTAAGTATATTTCGGTGATAAAACGCACTTTCAAAATATAATTCGAGGAATTACTGTCCTGATGCGACGAGAAACAAGACAAAAATCTCGCATCTCAGGGATTACGAGAGGATATAGACATGAAGCGTATGATGACGGTCGGTTTTCTGACGGCGGCGGCGCTCGCTCTGCCGATCGCGGCGCAGGCGGAGGGCGGCGGCAGTGGAAGCCGCCAGCAGGCCGGCGGCGGCTTCATGAGCAGCTACGTCGACGATCCCTATCATGACCCCCGCTCGCTGCACTCGCAGCGGAGGGGCACGGGCCAGATCCTCGGTGCGCCGATGCTCAGCGAGAACGCCGGCGCCAAGGGCGGCGTCGCCCGCTCGGCCCTGCGCCGGGGCACGGTCGAGCCGAACTGGGCCGCCGGCCCCGCCCCCCGCCGCCGGGCGCGCTAAGGACGGCCCTCCGGCGGCGTGGCCTGGTCCGCGCCGCCGGTCGCGTCTTCACGCCCGATCTCCGGCCGCACCGCTCCCGAGCGCCCGGACCCTCCCGACGAGTCTGCACCGGCTCGCACGCCGTCGCGACCTTCGCGACGGCGCGGGCGGCCTCGTGCCCGACTGCAGGCGTCGGCCTCGCCACGTCCCGTCGGATCTCACTCGGCGACCCGGCAGGCGGTGCGCCGTCTGTCATCCAGCCAGCCATTCAAACGTCCCGACGCGACGGCTCGCGCGCGGTGACGGACAGCGAGGTTTGCCGTGGACGGCATCATCCAAGGTCTTTCGAACTTCCGCGGCACGGTCTTCCCGGGCCAGCAACAGATGTATCGGCAGCTGGTCCGCGACGGTCAGCAGCCCCAGGCCCTGATCATCGCCTGCGCCGATTCCCGCGTCTCGCCCGAGCACATCACGCAATCCGGTCCGGGCGACCTCTTCGTGTGTCGGAACGCCGGCAACATCGTCCCGCCTTTCTCCCAGCAGAACGGCGGCGTGTCGTCCGCGATCGAGTACGCGGTCGTCGCGCTCGGCGTGCGTGATATCGTGATCTGCGGTCATTCCGATTGCGGCGCCATGAAGGGGCTCATGAACCCCGAGGCGCTGGGCAGCATGCCCAACGTGGCGGCTTGGCTCCGTCACAGTCACGCGGCGAACCGGATCGTCTGCGAGGCCTATCCGGAGGGCATGGACCCGAAGGAGCGGCACCGCGCCCTCGCCCTCGAGAACGTGGTGGTGCAGCTCAACAACCTGCGCACCCATCCGAGCGTGGCCGCGGCGCTCGCCGGCGGCAAGCTGCGCCTGCACGGCTGGTTCTTCGAGATCGAGAGCGGCCAAGTGCTCGCCTATTGCGGCGAGCGCGGATGCTTCGTCCCCATCGACGAAGCCACCAGCGTCCCCGTCGCGCAGGCCCCGGCCGCACGGCTCGCCACGCCGGAATTCGCCGGCTCCCACGTCCTCGCGGCGGAGTAGGACCCTTGCCATGCGCGCCTCCTTCGCCAGGCTGATGCCATCGACCCTCGGCCGGGATCTCCCGGCCTCCTTCGTCGTCTTCCTCGTGGCGATGCCCCTCTGCATGGGCATCGCCATCGCATCCGGCGTGCCGGCCGAGCGCGGCCTCATCACCGGCGTGATCGGCGGCATCATCGTCGGCTTCCTTGCCGGCTCGCCGCTTCAGGTCAGCGGTCCGGCCGCGGGGCTCGCCGTCATCGTGTTCGAGTTCGTGCGCGAGCACGGCATCGACGCGCTCGGGCCGGTCCTCGTCGCCGCCGGCGCCATCCAGCTCCTGGCCGGGGCCTTGCGGGTCGGCGGCTGGTTTCGGGCGATCTCCCCGGCCGTGGTGCACGGGATGCTCGCCGGCATCGGCATCCTCATCGTGCTGGCGCAGATCCACGTGCTGACCGACGCGCTGCCCAAGGCCAGCGGTCTCGACAACCTCGTCGCCATCCCCGGCGCCTTCTTCAACTTCGTCTCCAGCCCGGACGGCAACCGGTCCGGCGCCGTGATCGTCGGGCTCGCCACCATCGTCGCGATGCTCGGCTGGGAGAAGGTTCGTCCGGCCAAGCTCAAGCTGATTCCCGGCGCCCTGGTCGGCGTCGTGGCCGGCACCCTCGTCGCCGTCCTCGGCGCCATGGACGTCAAGCGCGTCGAGGTGCCGGAGAACATCCTCTCGGCCGTCGCCTTGCCGGGCACGGGCGATTGGAGCCGCCTGACCGATCCGGCGATGATCCTGATGGCGATCACGCTGGCGGTGATCGCCAGCGCGGAGAGCCTGCTCTCGGCGGCGGCGGTGGACCGGATGCATGACGGCCCGCGCACGCAGTACAACCGCGAGCTCGGGGCGCAGGGGATCGGCAACATCCTGTGCGGCTTGGCCGGCGGCCTGCCGATGACCGGCGTGATCGTCCGCTCCTCCGCCAACGTTCAGGCGGGCGCGGCGTCGCGGGCCTCCACCATCCTGCACGGCAGCTGGATCCTCGCCTTCCTGCTGATCCTGCCGATGGTGCTCAAGGTGGTGCCGACCGCCTCCCTCGCCGGCATCCTCGTCGTGACCGGCTGGCGCCTCGTCAGCCCCGCCCACGCCTTCCACCTGCACGAGCGCTACGGCCTGCCCACTGCCGCGATCTGGCTCGCGACCATGGTGATGGTCGTCGCCACCGACCTCCTGACCGGCGTGCTCACGGGCCTCGCGCTGAGCCTCGCCCAGGTGATCCCGCACTACCTCCGCGGTCCCCTGAAGATCGAGGGCGGCGCCGCGCAGACGGTGCAGGCCGGGGCCGTCCGGGCGGTGCCGGAGCTGAAGCTCTCGGGCTCGGCCACCTTCCTGCAACTGCCGCACCTCAACGAGGCGCTGGAGCGCACGCCGGAAGGCACGCCGGTCCGCCTCGCGGCGGCGGAGCTGCGCCACGTCGATCACACCTGCCTGGAGATGATCCGGGAATGGGCGACGCGGCGGGCGAAGACCGGCGCCCGCATCGAGGTGGTGGGCGGCGGCGCGAGCGGACTGCACCACAGCCTCGCCATGGTCGCCCACGCGGCGCCGAAGGACTGAGGTCGAGGGCGCGAACATGAGAAGGGCCGGTGCCGCAAACCGCGGCACCGGCCCTCTTCGTGTCACGTCTCGGAGCCCGTCGGCCGGGCGAGCCGTCCTACGCGGCCGGCCTGTCCTGCGGTCCGCCGATGCGCTGGGCCGCCACGAACCGGTTGAGGAAGCGCGGCTCCTTCTCCGGGGCGATGCGGATGGTGAGCGCGATCGCGCCGCCGGTCTCGGATTGGCGGTCGAGCACCTCGGCGTTCTCGTAGAGCCAGTTGAGCGCGGCGCCGTCCTCCGGCGGAAGCGTCACCGCGAAGGTCGAGCGGGCGCGGGCCACCTGCGCCTCGATCCGCTCGGCCAGAGCCGGCAGCCCCTCCCCCGTCAGGGCCGAGACGAGGATCGGCGCCGCCCCGGCACCGCGATGGGCGGCGCTGAGGTTGACGAGCCGGGTGCGCTCGCCTTCGTCCAAAAGGTCAGCCTTATTCCAGACCTCGATGATCCGCTCCGCGTCCGGCTCGATTCCGAGCTCGCGCAGCACCCCCTCGACATCCTCGGCCTGGGCCTGGGTGTCGCCGTGCGATACGTCGCGCACGTGGAGCAGGATGTCGGCCTCGATCACGTCTTCGAGCGTCGCGCGGAAGGCGGCGATCAGCGAGGTCGGCAGGTCCGAGATGAACCCCACCGTGTCGGAGAGGATCACCGTCTCGCCGTGCGGCAGCTTGGTCGCCCGGGCCGTCGGATCGAGGGTGGCGAACAGCATGTCCTGCGCCCGCACCTCCGCCTTGGTGAGCGCGTTGAACAGGGTCGACTTGCCGGCGTTGGTGTAGCCGACGAGGGCAACGATCGGGTACGGCACCCGCGCGCGGCTCTTGCGATGCAGGCCGCGGGTGCGCGTCACCGCCTCGAGATCGCGCTCGATCCGGGTCATCCGCTCCTGGATCATCCGCCGGTCGGCCTCGATCTGGGTCTCGCCGGGACCGCCGAGGAAGCCGAAGCCGCCGCGCTGCCGCTCC
>NZ_BPRD01000036.1 GCF_022179745.1 Methylorubrum podarium | reverse complement strand
ACGACCGCATGGTCGTCCACGACCATGACGCGTATCTGCGGACCGATCATGTCGTCTCCCTGGCGATAAGGGCGGTCGGGAAGCTGACTTGCAGTCGAAAGCCCTGGCTCGGCGCTGTTCCGATCGCGATCTGCCCATTGAGAGCGAAGACGCGTTCACGCATGCCGAGCAATCCGATGCCGGCTGGCGGCCGTTGCGGCACATCAGCCGGCGCCCCGCGGCCGTCGTCTGCGATGGTCATCTGGACATCAGCGACGGCTCCCCTGGGCGAGGCTTTCAGGATGATCTCGATATTTCGGGCATTCGAATGGCGGATTGCGTTGGTGAGTCCTTCTTGAACGATCCGGTAGACGTGTACCGCTGCCTCGGACGGCAACTCGTCGAGGCGATCGTCGATCTGAAGCGCGAAGTTGACCTGAGTTCCGGCTCCCTGTGCTCGCTCGGCTACCAACGCCCGAAGGGCCACGCGCAGGCCCAGATCGTCGATTTCCGGAGGCCTGAGGCATGCGAGGGTGTTTCGTAGCGCCCGCATCGCGACCGATGCCATGGCAGCCAGTTCCGCGCACTCGGCCGCGACCGCGGGAGAAGCGGATTTGGCGTCTTCTTGGACTGATCGCGCCAGAAGGCTGAGAGCCGTCAATCGCTGTGCGACGTCGTCATGGAGTTCAAGCGAGAGAGCGCGCCGTTCGCGTTCCTGGGCATCGATCAGTTTCCGGGCTAGCTCGGAACGCTCCAGCATTGCCACCTGCAGGCTTTGGGATAATTCGTTGAGGACAGTCGAGATGAGGTGAAGTTCACGCAAGCGGAAGCTTGGCAGCCGATAGGACAGGTCGCCGCCCGACAAACGGTTGACGCCGGTCAGTATTTCATTCGCAGGGCGCAGCGCGTGTGAGATCGCGCCGTAGACGAGGATGCAAAGAATCGCCGTCAAGACGGCGAGCGCACCAGAGACCTGCTTCAATGCGCTCCAGGCCGAACCGACGACGGCGTCCGGGTTGATATCCGCTTCGACGGTTCCCCTCAGGGCGCCCTTGTGTTCGAGCGGCACACTCACATTCGATCCAGAGAAGAAAACAAGCCGATAGATATTCGCGAACCACTCCGGTGTCGCTGGACCATGCACATCGGCGCCAAGGCAGCTTGATCGTCTCTCATCGGTATTCGCGTCGGCAAACCGTACGCACTGGCCGGGATGGAGTGTGTATCTGGTTACGATCTCCCAGTCAGGAAACCGCACGGAGAGATCGGTAGCCCTGTCTATCCTCAGGAGTTGCGCGCGAAGCTGCTTTTGTACCGCCTCGGCAGTCTCGGTATTCCATCGTTTTGTTTTGGCGGCAACGTCATGCATCACGAAGGCGGCGGCACCGACCGCGCAAAGAAGCGAGATGAGAGCGATCCGGCCAACAAGTGCCCACTTCAGGTCGAGATTGCGCTGGTCCAAACGGCCCAATGTCTGCTCTGCGCTGAGTGCCGGCATCCCATCCTCCCGAAGATTCGAGTGTACCCGAGCCCTCGGCCCTGTCGGAAGTGCTGCCGGCAGATCATGCGATTTGCCCAGGGACATGTGGGCAATCTGCCGTAGCCGGGGGCACCGAGCCGCGCTTTAAGTGACGGAGCCTGTTCATGGTCAGCCGAAAGAGTAAGTGATGCGCTTCCGTCCCTGCTTGAGCTTAATCATCGCGCTTCTTGTTCTTGTACCGGAAGCGCGGGCGGCCGAAATGGTCATGGTTGCCGGCGAAGATGCCGTGAGCTGGACGCCTGCGCCGCCTTCCTTGCCGAAGGGGAGTGAGATCAGCATCATCGCGGGCGACCCGGACAAGCCGGGGCCTTTCACGCTCAGGCTGAGGTTCCCACCCGACTATGTCATTGCCCCGCATACACACGCCACCGATGAAAGCGTGACTTTGCTGTCGGGCAGCGTAATGCATGACATGGGGGAAACCATCGACAAAGAGCGCGGCAAGCTCTTCAAGAAGGGTGCCTTCCTCTATCTTCCCGCCAAGATGCCTCACTCGCTCTGGACAACGAGCGAGGGTGCCGTCATCCAGGTTTCCGGCACCGGCCCCTTCGGGCTCGACTACATCAACCCGGACCAAGATCCGAAAGGGATGCGCGACAAGAACTGAGATCGAGGACCTGGGGCAGGGCGGGCTGCCGCTGCACGACGACCGCGCATCAAGGGCATGACCGCCGACCGCAACGAGAACGGCCATACGATTGCCGAAGCGGCGCGATACGCCCGCGCCGGGCAGGCGCCGAATGTCGGCCGTCGTGCGGTGACCCGATGACGGATTCGTCCCCACCGGACGGACCTTCGAAGTGCCGCCTGCCGGGCCTCCGGTGTCCGCCCGTGGGGACCGGAGAGGCATCGCCCCGGCGCCCCTTCAGGGCCGCCACGGTCACGCGTCACCCGGGGGCGTGCAGGCGCCGGTACTCGGCGGGCGTGAGGCCGACCCGCCGAACGAAGGCCCGCCGAAGCGTGTCGGCATCCCGGAACCCGCAAGCGCCCGCGACCTGCTTCAGGGCGACCTCGCCCGTCTCCAGGAGGCGGCGCACCGCCTCGATCCGCACGGTCTCGACGTAGGCTGCGGGCGTCATGCCGGTCTCGGCCCGGAACACGCGCGCGAAGTGACGGGGGCTCATGCCGGTCCGAGCGGCCAGCCGCTCGACGCCGTGATCCTCGGCCGGATGCGCGGCGACCCAGCGTTGCGTTTCCTGCAGCGCCGAGCGGCCGGCCGGCGCGCTGACCCCCCGGCGGCTGAACTGCATCTGGCCACCGCCGCGCTTGAAGAACATGACGAGTTGGGCCGCCACTCGGCGCGCGATCTCGACCCCCAGATCCTCCTCCACGAGCGCCAGGGCGAGGTCGAGCCCGGCCGTGACCCCGGCCGCGGTCCGAAGCGGGCCGTCGAACAGGCAGATGGCATCCGCCTCAACCTGCGCCTCGGGATAGCGCACGGTCAGCATCTCGGCCACGGCCCAGTGCGTCGTCACGCGCCGGCCGCGCAGAAGGCCGGCTTGCCCGAGCAGGAAGGCCCCGCTGCAGACCGAGCCGTAGCGGCGGCAGCGCGCGGCAGCCTCCCGGAGCCACGCGAGGAGCTCGGCGCCGACCGCCGCCTCGTGCATCCGGGGCGCTCCGGCGACGAGGAGCGTATCGAAGGCCGGCTCCGCATCCGCGGGGGCGACGAGGTCCGGCAGCAGCCGTCGGCCCGACGAGGTCGTGATCGGTCCCGGTGCCGTGCCGACGACGGAGAGGCCGTAGACCTCCCGTCCGCACTGGGCATTCACTTCCGCGAAGACGTCGAGCGGTCCGGCCACGTCCAGGAGCTGAACGTCGGGCATGGCGAGAAGGGCGACCGACCGGGATGTCATCGGGGATCCGTGTCCGACGGTGCAGGCACGTTGGCAGAAATCGTCTTATTGCGGCGATTGATGCCAAGCCAGGCTTCCCATAGCTCAGGGCAACGCCGAGGGCAAAGGAGATCCGTCCATGAGCGTCCGTTCCGAAGCCGCCATCCCCGACAGCAAGCTCGCCCGTGCCATCACCGATTTCGTGCGCGACACCGAGACGGAGCTGCTCTTCAATCATTCGAGCCGGGTCTACCAATTCGGCGCCCTCGCCGGCGTCCATCGCGGCCTGACCTTCGACCGGGAGTTGCTCTACGCGGGCGCCATGTTCCACGATATCGGCCTGATGCCGGATCACAGCAGCGCGCAGGAGCGCTTCGAGGTGGACGGCGCCAACGCGGCCCGCGATTTCCTCACCGCGCACGGCGTGCCGGAGGCGGACGTCTACACCGTCTGGACGGCCATCGCGCTTCACACCACACCCGGCATCCCGGTCCACATGCATCCGGTGGTCGCCCTGGTCACGGCCGGCGTCGAGATGGATGTATTGGGCCTGACCTACGACCAGTATTCCGATGCCGAGCGCGACGCGGTCGTCTCGTCCTTTCCCCGCACGCCGGGTTTCAAGGAGGACATCATCCAGGCCTTCTACGACGGCATCAAGCACAAGCCGGACACCACCTTCGGCAACGTCAAGGCCGACGTCATCGCCGATAAGGAGCCGGGCTTCCGCAAGGGCAACTTCTGCAGCGTGATCCGGGCCTCCCGCTGGCCCGGCGGGGCGCATGCCCCGGGGTGCGGCTGCGGCCAGCATGATTGATCGTCGCGGGCCGGCCGCCCGGAACGTGCGACAAACCGCACGGCACGCCGCCTGCACGGGTCGAAACCGCCGGCCTGCTCAACGCTGACCGTCCCGACGGTCCCCCAGCCGGGCAAGACCATTCGGCGCGTCGCGGCAGGCGGGCTAATTCGAGCGGGTCAACCGGGTGGGGAGCCTGGCGGGATGACGATGGACCAGAAGACCGTCACGGTCGGGCTCGTGGCCCCCCGCAAATCCCAGGCGCTGGACGTCGTCGGGCCTGCCGACGCGTTCGCGCAGGCCGGTCAGGTGCGCGGCGCACGCGTGGCGTATCGAGTGACGCTCCTGGGAACGGAGCCTGGACCCATCACCGCGGCTTCCGGAATACGCATGCTGCCCGACCGCCTCATCGGCGAGGTGAGAGAGCCGTTCGACACTCTGCTGGTCGCCGGCAGCCCGGATTTCGAGGAGGGAAGCCGAGATCCGGAACTCCTGCGATGGATCGCCGGCATCGCGCCGAGGACCCGTCGGATCGGTTCCATCTGCAACGGAGCCTTCGTGCTCGCGGCCGCGGGACTGCTCGACGGACGGCGAGCGACCACCCACTGGCAGTTCGCCAAGCAGCTCGCGGAGATGTACCCGAAGGCTCACGTCGAGCCGGACCGCATCTTCGTCCGGGACGGCAACATCTACAGTTCGGCCGGCGTCACGGCGGGAATCGACCTTGTCCTGGCCTTGATCGAGCAGGATTGCGGCAGCGCCGTCTCGCTCGCCGTGGCGCGCGCGCTGGTCGTGTTCCTGCGCCGGCCGGGTGGGCAGTCCCAGTTCAGCGTGCACCTGCAGGCACAGCTGACCGAGCACGCGCATCTCGGACAGGTTCTCGATTTCGTGTTGGACAACCTGTCGGCCGACCTCTCGGTCGCGCAAATCGCGCGTCGCGCGGGCGTCAGCGAGAGAAGCCTGACCCGCCTGTTTCACGACGAACTCCGTACCAGCCCGGGTCGCTTCGTGGAGGTGGCGCGGGTGGAGGCTGCACGCGGCCTCCTCGAAGCAGGGCACCTGACCATCCAGCAGATCGCCTATCGCTGCGGCTTCGGATCGACCGACACGATGCGGCGCGCCTTCCTGCGGCATCTCCAGACCGCCCCGGGCGACTACCGCCGACGCTTCCAAGCGCCTGTCGTGGCCGGCTCGGCCGTAGACCAAGGTCCGTGATGGGTCGGTGAGGCCCGAGGGCTTGTGTCTCGAGCCCGTCCCGACAGGCGTCCAATCGGCCGGCGACCCGACCGTCCATGCCCTTGCGCGGAAAGGGATGCGAGCGCGGGCGGCATCGGATGCTCGATCGACGCGCATCCCGCTCGGCCTGTCCGAAATTGCGTTCGATCTGGCGGGATCTGTCGTGACGCCGGACTGTACGCCTGGATGACGGGCCACCTAATCTTCGCGGCACCGAAGCGGATCACAATCGAGGTGACGCATGCTGGCGACAGCGGCAAGGGTTCCTGTCACGGTGCTGACCGGCTTCCTGGGATCGGGAAAGACGACCCTCCTCAACCAACTGCTGGCGCAGGGCGAGGCCGAGGGGACTGCCGTCATCGTCAACGAGTTCGGCGAGGTCGGCATCGATGGCCAACTGGTCGTCGGCGTCGACGAGGACGTGATCGAGCTCAACAACGGCTGCATCTGCTGCACGGTCCGCGCCGACCTCGTCACCACGATCGGGCGCCTGCTTGCGCGGCCGCAGCCCGTGCGACGCATTCTGATCGAGACCACGGGCCTCGCCGACCCGGCCCCCGTCATTCAGAGCTTCATCCTCGACGAACATCTCAGGGCACGAACCGAACTCGACGCACTCGTGACCGTCGTCGATGCCCGCCACAACCCGCTCTGGCTGTCGATGGGCGAGAAGGTCGAGGCCGCGGGCGGGGAGAACGTCGCGCGGGAGCAGATCGCCTTCGCTGACCTCCTCCTCCTCAACAAGACGGACCTCGTGGACGAGACTGCCCTGGAGACCTGCGAGACCGAGCTTCGTCGCATCAACCCGCTCGCCCGCATCCGACGCATGCGGGACGGGGAGGTCCCGGCCGCGGAGGTGCTCGGCATCGGTGCCTTCGACCTGAAGAACGCGCTGACCATCGAGCCGGAACTCCTGTCGGACCTGGAGCACGAGCACGACGACGCCATCGCGAGCGTCTCGCTCCGCCCCGAGGGGGACCTCGATCCGACGGCGTTCTTCCGCTGGCTGAACCGCTTCGTGCAGGCGAAGGGGGCCGACATCCTGCGCATCAAGGGCATCGTCGCCCTCGTCGGCGAGGCGCGGCGCTACGTCTTCCACGGCGTGCACATGACCCTCGACGGCCGGCCCGGCAAACCCTGGCGCCCCGGCGAGCTACGGCGCGGCGAAATCGTGTTCATCGGCCGCGGCCTCGATGCCCAGGAGATCGCGGTCGGCTTGGCGCAGTGTCGGGCGGCGCAAGCGGCGTGAGCAGCCCGCGAAACGGGAGAGGACCGGCCGTGCCATCGCCCCTCGCTTTGGCCAGCACCAGCCCTGGCGTGCTCGAGGCAGGGCTCACACGTCCGCCCCTTGTGGCCGGGCACCGGATGCTGGCGAAGGCCCTCATCGAACCCCCCGCCGCCGCGCCGGCCCACTGAACGGAGGCCCCATGAAGCTCCAGCACACCCTCGGCGGCCTCGAAGGCCTCGACCCCGTCCAGCCCGAGTTCCGCGTCTTCGTCGAGCCTTGGGAAGAGCGCATCTTCGGCATCCACACTGCCATGATGGCGCTCAGCCCCCAGCTCAACCTGCCGCAGACGTCGAGCACCTTCGGCACGGTCTGGACCTGGGCCGACCTGCGCAAGGGCGCCGAGGCCATGAACCCCTTCGACTACTTCAAGTATCGCTACTACGAGAAATGGCTGGGCGGCATCTCGGGCTATTTCGTCGCCAACGGCTACATCACCCAGGCCGAGATCGACGCGCGCACGGACGAGTACCTCGCCGATCCGGCCAAGCCGCTGCCTTCGGGCGGCACCCCAGATGTCGACGACCGCATCCACACGTACCTGATGGACGGCGACTCGCCCTGGCATCAGTGGGCGGACAAGCCGCGTTTCGCCGTCGGCGACACCGTGCTGGTCGGCGATCCGCCGACGGTCGAGCATACCCGCCTGCCGGGCTACCTGCGCAACAAGGTCGGGGTCGTCGAGACCGTTTACGACGACGCGTTCAGCTACCTGTGCTCGACCGGGCCGGACGGCATCGGCCCGGCCATGCCGGTCTACTGCGTGAAGTTCGATCCTCAGCACCTCTGGCCCGGCAACGCCGAGCCCGGCTTCTCCATTTACGCCGACCTGTTCGACGCCTACCTGCGCCCGGTCGTGGACCGGGCCGCCGCGTGAGGGGATCTCGATGACCGACCGCTTCGCCTATCCCCAGGACCGCGAGGCGCGCAACGCAGCGCGCGTGCGGGCGCTCGAAGCCCTGCTGATCGAGAAGGGCGTGATCACCGACCAGACCGTCGACAAGGTCATGCAAACCTTCGCCACCGAGATGGGACCGTTCAACGGCGCCAAGCTCGTGGCGAGGGCCTGGATCGACGACGCCTTCAAGGCGCTGCTCGTGACGGACACAATGGCGGCTGTCGCGCAACTCGGGCTGCCGACGGGGGCGGCCGGCGCGGAAGGCGAGCACATGCGTGCGGTCGCGAACACGCCTCAGGTCCACAACCTCATCATCTGCACGCTGTGCTCCTGCTATCCCTGGCCGGTGCTGGGACTGCCGCCGTACTGGTACAAGGACCCGTCCTTCCGTGCCCGTGCGGCCCGGGAGCCGCGGGCGGTGCTCAAGGAGTTCGGGCTGGAGGTCGACCCGGCGAAGGAGATCCGCACCTGGGACAGCTCAGCCCAGATCCGCTGGTTCGTCGTTCCCGAACGGCCGGACGGCACGCAAGGCATGAGCGAGGACGACCTTGCGAAGCTGGTCACGCCGGAGGCGATGATGGGCGTGGCCGTCGCCCTGCCGCAGGCGGCCTGAGGGCGTCCGTCGTGCAGACGAGCTTCGAGCATTTCGCCGTCGCGAGCATGATGGGGCAGCCCGATACGCCGCCCCGCGCCAACGGCAGCCTCTGCTTCCATCAGCCCTGGGAGCGGCAGGCGTTCGGTTTGGCCGTGGCCCTTGCCCGGGACGGCTACTTTGAGTGGGAGGACTTCCGGCAGGCGTTGATCGCGGAGATCAGGGCGTGGGAGGTATCCCATTCCCCCAACGACCTCGACTGGGACTACTACGAGTGCTGGCTGACTGCACTCGAAGCCGTGACGCGGGCCAAGCCAGCCGCTCCTCTCGATAGAGGTGGAAGAGCTTCTTGTGGTTCAGCGTCATAGGATTTCTGGTTGATCAAATCGGTTTCGCCATCCGCCGTCATCGCGAGGCTCAGCGAAAGCAATCCAGGGCGCGACCTTTCCGGAGAGGGCGCGCGCTGGATCGCTTCGGCTCCGCCTCGCGATGACGGAAGTGGGCAAAGCCCGAGGTGATCAGGCGGAAACCGTATCACACCCCGATCGGGCTGAGCCGCGCGAGCGGCACCCCGCCGGGCGCGCTCTGGAGCAGCGCAAGGCAGCGCTGCTTGATCGCCGTGAAGCGCGGATCGGTGATCAGGCCGCGATCCCGGGGGCGGCCGAAATCGAGGGTGATGTCGTCGAGGATGCGCCCCGGGCGCGGTGTCATGACGATGAGCCGGTCGGCGAGGAACAGGGCCTCGTCGATGTCGTGAGTGACGAACAGGATCGTCGTCCGATGCTGCGTCCAGATGTCGAGAAGCAGTTCCTGCATCGTCAGCCGCGTCTGAGCATCGAGAGCCCCGAACGGCTCATCCATCAGCAGGACGCGGGGCTGGTTGATGAGGGCACGGGCGATCTCCACCCGCTGCTGCATGCCCCCGGACAACTCGGCGGAATAGCGCTCGGCGAAATCGGACAAGCCGACCTGCGCGAGGAGCGAGCGGGCACGCGCGCGGCGCTCGCGACGGCCCACGCCCCTCACCTTCAGGCCGAAGGCGACGTTGTCGAGGACGCTGAGCCACGGGAAGAGCGTGTGCTGCTGGAAGACGATGCCGCGATCGGGATGGGGTCCCGCGATCGCCCGCCCGTCGAGGCTGACTCTGCCGCGCGACAGGGCGAGGTGCCCGGCCACCGCCCCGAGCAGGGTCGACTTTCCGCAGCCGGAGGGACCGAGGATACAGACGAACTGGCGGCCCGGAATATCGAGGCCAATGTTCTCCACCACGTCGAAGGCGGCCTCTCTCGTTCCGAGCCGGATTGCGGCGTCCCGGATCGCGACGTGACCGTCGGCGCGATGTTCGTTGCCGGCGTGGAGGCCGGCCGAAGCTGCCCCCCCGCTCATCGCTGGCCTCCCGCGCCGACCCAAGGCGTCGCCAGAGCGCCGAGCCAGCGCACGACGAGGCTCGATCCCATCCCGAGCAGGCCGATCAGCAGCATGCCGACGACGATGTCGTCGTAATTCTGCAGCGTGTAGGATTCCCATGTGAAGTAGCCGATCCCGTACTGGCCGGAGATCATCTCGGCGGTCACGAGGCAGAACCACGCGGTGCCCATGCCGATCGCCGCGCCGGTGACGATGCTGGGCGCTGCGCCCGGCAGGATCACCTCCCGCAGGATCGCGGCCTTGCCCGCACCGAGGCTGCGGGCGGCGGCCACCAGCCGCGGATGCACCGATTCGACTCCGTGCACGGTGTTGAGGAGGATCGGGAACAGCGCACCCGTGAAGGTGATGAACGCCATCGAGACCTCGGAGGACGGAAACATCAGGATCGCGAGCGGGATCCAGGCGACCGCCGGGATTGGGCGCAGAACTTCGAGCGGCGGCTGCAGCAGGTCGCGGGCGAGCCGGGACCGGCCGATGGCGAGGCCGAGGGCGACGCCGACTCCGAGCGCGACGAGGAATCCTGCCAGCACCCGAGCCAGGCTCGCCCCGAGATGGGTCGGCAGCGCGGGCGCGTGGAGCAGCGCCCAGGCCGCCTGCGCCGCCGCCGCCGGGGTCGGCACGTTGCGGAAGGTGACGAGGCCGAGGTCGAGCCGGCTACTCGCCGCGACGTGCCACGCGAGCAGGCTCAGAGCCAGAGCGAGCCCGCGCAGTGCTAGGCGCCCGAGCGGGAGCTTTCGCGGCAGGGCTCGCAGGACCCCGGTTCGGACCGTCGCCTCGCGCGGCCCGCGGAGCGAGGCGGGTGACTTGATCGCCGGGGCACTCAGCGTCGGGGCCATCGGTCCGCTCATCGCGCGGAGAGTCGGGCTTGGCCGGCCCGTGCGGCGGGGAAGTCGATCACGTCGCCGCCCTGCGCCGCGGCGTAGGCCTGCGCGTCGCCTTTGAGCAGGAAGGCACTCAGGCCGCCCTGCGCATCGCGCACGTACCAAGCTTGGTTGGCGAACAGCTTGATCCCGGTCCCACGGTCCTGCGCGTAGAACGCGCGGGCTTCACGCCCCTGAATTTCGAGCTTGGCGAGGGTCGCAAGCGCCCCTTCGGGCGAGGAATAGTGGCGGACCTTCGCCTCGCCTCGGATCCACAGCTGTGCGACGCGGGACGGATCGGTGATCGGCTGGCCGGTGTCGGCGTCGTTGGCCGTGAGCGGCAGTGGGGCGTAATCCTTGAGCCGCGCCTCGTAATCGAGACCGGCCTGGGCCGAGGCCGCGCGGATGAAGCGATCCTCGACGAAGCGGTCGAGGTCGATGTCGGAATCAGCCTTCTTGAGGAATTTGAGCGTCTCGAAGGACGTCTTCACCGCCTGCCGATACTCCGGCTTCCAGGTGATGTCTCGGGTCTGCAGCCCCAGCGGGCCGTGGAACAGGTAGGCGACCTCCGCCTCGATCCCCGTCACACGTTCGATCAGTTCAGCGTACTTCTCCGGCTCAGCGGCGATCAGCCGGTCCGCCTCAATCGCGGCACGCAGGTAGGCGGTGACGATCTCGGGGTACTTCTCCGCATAGTCACCGTCGGCCAGCGCGCCGTGGAAAGTCGGAGCGTTGGCCTGCGCGCCGTCGTAGATCTTGCGGGCGAAGCCGCGCCAGGGAAACAGCTCGGCGAAGGGCACGAAGTCGGCATGCGCGTCGATCTTGTTGGCCAGCAGCGCCGCACCCGCCACCTCCGGCGCCTGGGTGATGATGGTGACGTCGCGACCCGGCTCCCAGCCCTGCGCCTTCACCGCCCGCAGGAGCAGCCCGTGCGAGGTCGACGCGAACGGCACCGAGATCGTCTTGCCCTTGAGCTCGGCCAGCGACTGCACCGGTGATTCCTTGGGCACGACGATGCCGTTGCCGCTGCCGCGCACGCTGCCGGAGAGAACCGAGATGAACAGCGAGCGGCGCCCGGCCTTGGCGAAGGCGTAGCCGTTGAGCGAGCCGGGGAAGTCGGCCATCGCCCCGAGATCGAGCTTGCCCGCCACCATTTCGTTGGTCAGCGGCGCGCCGCTG
>NZ_BPRD01000035.1:2500-3582 GCF_022179745.1 Methylorubrum podarium | reverse complement strand
CTCTTTCTCATCCGGATAGCGGGATCGCTGATACAGCGTTGCGAGAGCAGCGGCTGTCGATCGGGCGACCGGCTCGGGGCCTGTAGCTCAGGTGGTTAGAGCGCACCCCTGATAAGGGTGAGGTCGGACGTTCGAGTCGTCCCAGGCCCACCATGATCAGGGGACGTAGCTCAGCTGGGAGAGCAGTTGCTTTGCAAGCATCAGGTCGTCGGTTCGATCCCGTCCGTCTCCACCAGCGCCTCTTCGTGAAGACGCGGTGATCATCCGGAAGAGAAGGCAGCAAGTTTGCCTCTGCTGGCGCCAAGCGCAGCGGAGTGCATCGTTCAAGCAAATCGTGAAGAGGGAATGTGACCGCGGGTCCTGCGAAAGCGGGGTGCCCGTTGGAGGTCATGTTCGGCAAGCATGTGATCGGATGACCGAGAGGTTGTCCGGTCACTGGTCTTTATCGTGACCGTGGTCTGTGTGTGGGCGCCATCCGTAAAACGGCTGTCGACCACATCGGACATCGATCATGAGAGCGATCAAGTGCCTTAAGAGCATTCGGTGGATGCCTTGGCGCTGAGAGGCGATGAAGGACGTGGTACGCTGCGATAAGCCTTGGGGAGCTGCGAACGAGCTTTGATCCAGGGATTTCCGAATGGGGAAACCCACCTTCGACCCTTCGTATTGTGGTGTCAGGCTGGCGGAAACGCTGGTTTGGCCCCTCACTACGATTGGTCAGATGAAGGTATCAAATCCTGAATCCATAGGGGTTTGAAGCGAACCCGGGGAACTGAAACATCTCAGTACCCGGAGGAAAGGACATCAACGAGACTCCGTTAGTAGTGGCGAGCGAACGCGGACCAGGCCAGTGCCTGCAGTGAGTTTACCGGAACGGTCTGGAACGGCCGGCGTGAAGGGTGAGAGCCCCGTACGGGACGGACGATCGGCAGGACTCGAGTAGGGCGGGACACGTGAAATCCTGTCTGAACATGGGGGGACCACCCTCCAAGCCTAAGTACTCCTCAGCGACCGATAGTGAACCAGTACCGTGAGGGAAAGGTGAAAAGCACCCCGACGAGGGGAGTGAAACAGCACCTGAA
>NZ_BPRD01000034.1 GCF_022179745.1 Methylorubrum podarium | reverse complement strand
GCCGACGCGGCGCATCCCTCCGGAGACCGGGGCAATGCGCCGCGTCTCCGGTCCCGCGCCGGGACAGGACCCTCGCGCGAGGGTCCTGTCCTCCGCGGGCGTGCTCGGCCCCGGCCCTAGCCCTGCCGCGCCCCGCCCATCATCGCCTGCATCCGCGAGAGCTGCGCGATGTGGCGCTGGATCAGCGGGATCGCGCCCGCCGCGATGCGGCGCAGCGCCGGGTCGTCGCCGGATTGGGCGTAGGAGCCGTGGATCTGGTAGGCTTCCTGGTGGCCCTGGAGCGAGGCGTTGACGAACATCGCGTCGTAGTCGGGGCCGCCCGGCATGCCGGAGAGCTGCGACAGGATCTGCGCCTTCTGCTCGTCCGTCGTCATGCCGCCGGGACCGCGTCCGCCGGGCGCACCCAGAGCGCCGCCGACCACGCCGCCGACCGCGCCGCCGGTGGCCCCCGCGACACCGCCCGCGACCGCCAGCGGCGCCGCGACCAGGCCGCCGACGAGGCCGCCCGGACCGGCGGGCGCGCCGCCCGCCATGGGACCGCCCGCGCCCACATACGGATCGAGCTTGCGGGCGAGGTTGACCTGCTCGGTCACCTCCGCCCGGCTGAACGCCTTGACGCGCGGGTTGCGGGTCTTGGCGTGGGCGTCGCGCGCCGTGTTCTCGAGGAACAGGCCGCCCTTCGTCGCCATGGCAAGGTAGACGGGAGCCGGGATGGCACCGGCCGGCGCCGGCTGGGCCAGCGCCGTGCGGGTGACGGCCAGCGCCGCCGTTGCCGTCAGCAGAGTCGTCAGAAAGTCGCGCCGATGCATGGTCTCGGATCTCCCGGTCTGGAAACGACAGCCGGGCGCCGATTGTCTTCGAGCGATGCCGGAGTCTGACGGGCGAAACCTTCGCGAAATCAGCAATGTTCCTGGCGGCCGGGAGCGGTTTCGATCGAAGACGCTCACCCGACCGGGCCGGCCTTTCGGAAGTGCTTCAGTGCCCGGTCGGAGGGCGCAGGCGGGCCATGCAATGCACGTCGTCGAAGCGGCCGTTGCGGAAGCTGGCGGCCCTGTGCGTGCCCTCGATGACGAAGCCGAATTTCTCGTAGAGGGCGATGGCGCGCGCGTTGTCGGTGAAGACCGTCATCTCGATGCGCGAAACGTTGATCCAGTTGTCCGCCGTATCGATCACCGCCGCGAGCAGGCGCGAGCCGATGCCGTTTCCGGCGAAATCCTCGTGGACCGCGATCCAGAACTCCGCCGCGTGCGCGCGCCGGCCGTAGAAGGGGCGCAGGGCCGCCGCCCCGACGACGCGGCCGTCCCGCTCCGCGGCGAGGTGGAGATCCCGCGGCGAGCGCGGCTCGGCCCATTTCTTCACGGCCTCGAAGGATTCGTAAGGAAGGGCGAGGGTTCCGAGCCGGAAGGCGGGCTGGTTGTAGATCTCGAAGAGATCCGGCGCGTCGGCCTCAGCCATGGCCCGTATGATCACGTCCCCGTCGCGTCTCATGCCGCTCATTCCGGTCTCTGGCTCCCTGCGAAGGTGTTCTTGGCTTTCCCGAGGACGGGCTCACGTCCACTCGAAGCGGAGCGTCTCGCGGAAGGCGAAGCGCTCGATGTGGCGCACGACCACGTCGCGCAGGTCGGGCAGGTGGGCGGGATCCCCTGCGGTCAGGTCGATCGTCAGGGTCTCGGCGTCGGCGGCGAGCCGGGTCTCACCGAGCGGCAGCGCGATCCGGGCCTCGGTGGCGCTGAACTCGGTCTCGAAGCGGTGAGCCCAGTGCTTGCAGAGCTGCTGGAGGTAGCGGCCGGCATGCGGGGTGCTGACGACGGCGTGGCTCTTCGTCACGGAGGTCTCCTTGATGTCGGGTCAGCGCGCGGCGTGGCGGGGGCTCGCGGCGCGCCGGCCCGCGGTGGCGCTGCGCACGCGAAAAAGGTCGGTCGGCAGGACCGAGAAGCTGGCCTCGCCGAACCACTCGAGCGAGCCTTCCGCCTGCGGCGGCAGCGTCTTCAGGAAGGCGCCGTAATCCAGCGCACCCTCGAACAGGGCGGTCATGCCCTCGCGCCGCCCGGCCGCGGCGTAGACGTTGGCCGGCTCGAACACCGGCAGGTCGGCGCGGCTGCGCACGTTCTTGAGGTGGTAGTAGTCGATATGCGGAGCGAGCCGGTCGTGGGCCGCGAGCGGGTCGTCGCCGCCCTCCCAGACGTGGAGCGTGTCGAAGTTCACCTTGAGGTTCGGGTGATCGACCGCCGCCAGCAGGTCGAGGAGCGAGGCGGTGGTGTCGGCGAGCGTGCCGGGATGCGTCTCCACCACCAGCCGCAGGCCCTGGTCGGCGAGCTGGCCCGCCGCCATCCGCAGGCGCCCGGCGACGTGGGCGCGCTCCTCCGCCGAGGCGGCCGCGCTGCCCTTGGTCCCGGCGAAGGTGCGCAGCCGCGGCGCCCCCCAGCTCCGCGCGAGCCCGGCGAGTTCGGCCGTCCGCTCGGTCAGGGTTTCTTGCGGCGCGTCGAGGGGCAGGTAGTCGCTCAGCATCGGCACGCGCAGGCCGTAGGCGGCGAGCCACTCGGCGTGGTCGCCGGGGCCGAGATTGCGGGCATGCACGCCCCAGAGTTCGATGCCGTCGAAGCCGTGGCCGCGGGCGAAGCGGGCCAGCTCGCCGATCGACACGAGATGGTGGCGGAAGCTGATGGTGCAGAGCGCGATTCTCATGCGGAGAGCCTTTCGCGGGAGGGCGTCGCGCGGAAGGGCACGGCGGCCTGACCGGGCCCTGTGCCGGCCTGCCGCCACGCCGCGTAGGCCGCGGCGAGCTGCCGCTTGATCGCGAATTCCTGCGCGTCGAGGGCGTCGAGCCGCGCGAGGACGGCGGCGACCCCGGCGGCGTCCTCTCCCGCTTCGCCGGTCCGGGCGAGCTTCAGCACGGCGTAGTGCAGGGCGGTGAGGCCGTTCACCAGGGCCTCGATCTCGTCGCAGATCCGCTGGAACTCCGGATCCGGCCAGCGCAGGGCGCGCCAGAAGTAGGCGAAGCCGTGCTCGTAGGCCCATTTGCGGATGGTGATGACCGGCAATTCGCGCAAAGCCGCGCCGAGATCGGCGAGCCGCAGCCCGCCGCGCTCCTCGGCATGGGCGAGCACGATGGCGCGGGCCGCATCGATCAGCGGGTTGGTGTCGAGCCGGAAGCAGGCCTCGAAGAAGGCCGTCAGATCCGCCTTCGTCGGCGGATGGGCGCGCGAGGGATCGAAGCGGTAGCCGCCGGCGACGCTCGGCTGGCGGATGGCGTTCAGCATCCGCTCGCGCTCGATCACGCCCTCCCAGCGAAAGTCGGGGTCGCGCACCTGCCAGAGGTCGGGATCGTCGGAGAGCGACACCAGCAGGTAGTGCGGGAAGGGGTTCTGGTTGAACTTGTTCTCCCGCTCGGGGAGGTGGAACATGTCGAGCATCACCATGATGCCCTCGTCCGGCGCCCGCCGCTCCATGAGGGCGAGCAGGGTGGCGACGTTCTCCTCCTTCGTGCGGGAATGGTCGTACCAGGACACGAGCGGCACGCCGTAGAGCCGCTCGAACCAGTAGCGGAACGACTCGTGGTCCATCGCGTCCGCGTGGTAGGCGAGCCGCGAGCGATCGGTGATCGCGAACTCGGCGTCCCAGATCAGGGCGTAGAACGGGCGGTGGTCGATGCCGCGCGTTTTCAGCCCGTCGCAGACGCAGCTGACGAAGCAGTGGATCTTCAGGTCGTAGGGCATCGCGCCGTGGACGCCCTCGGAGGGCGCCGCCGGTTCGGCCGGCACCGCATCCGACGCCACATCCTCCTGCGCGCCCGGCGCCAGGAGCCGGGCGAGGTCGGCGACGGTCGAGACGTCCTGCCGGTTGATCGCCTCCTCCGGAACCGAGACCCCGTGCGTCATCTCCAGCGCCAGGATGAGCTGAAGCAGCTGGACGGAATCGAGGTAGAGATCCTCGTTCAGCCGCGCCTCCGGCCCGAAGCCGTCGAGATGGGGATGGCGCATCTCCTCGCGCAAAACCGTGCCGATGGCCGCGATCAGCGTCTCGCTGTTCATGCCGGAGTTCTTGTCGACGCTCACGCCACCGCCTCCAGGCCGCCGTCCCGGTACTGCGCGGCGACCGCGCGTCGAGAAATCTTGCCGTTGGCCTCGCGCGGGATGGCGCCGACCTGCACCGCCTCGACCGGCACCTGATGGCCGGCGAGCCAGCGGCGGCACCAGTCCTGCAGGGCGCGGGGCGGCACGGGGCTCTCGGCGCTGAACAGCAGCGTCACCCGCTCGCCCGCGAACGGGTCGGGCCGGGCGAAAGCGACCGCATCGGTGACGCCGGGCATGGCCATCACCACGTCCTCGACCTCGCCGGGATAGACGTTGAGGCCCGAGACGTTGATCGTGTCGTCCTTGCGCGCGACGAAGACCAGCATGCCGTCGGGTTCGAGATAGCCGAGGTCGGCGGTGCGGACCGTCCCGCCCTCCCCCTCGACCACGATCTCCGCCGGGGCCTCGGGGCCCGTTCCCGCGCGGACGCGGTGGTGCGGCAGCGGGCGGCCGATGGCGTCGGCCCGGCGCAGATCCGGATTGATCGCGATGCAGCCGGCTTCCGAGCAGCCGTATTGCTGGAACAGGTGGGTGACGCGCCCGCGGATGGCGGAGAACCACGGCGCCGGCAGGAGCGTGCCCGAGACCATCGCCGCGTGGATGGCCTCGCCCTCGGCCAGGAGCCGGGCCAGCGTGTGCAGCATGGCCGGCGCGGTGTAGAGCACCGGGCGCTCGATCTCGCGCAGGCGGCGCAAGAGGTATTTCGGGTTGGTGGTGTCGAGGATCACCGGTACGCGGCCGCGGCGCAAGCCGACGAACAGGCCGCAGATCAGCCCGTAGGAATGGGTGATCGGGCAGGCGATGACCGGTGTCATCCCGTCCGGCTCGGGGAAGGCCGAGACGTAGCTCTCGACCTCGCGCGCCACCGCGCTCCAGGGGCGGGCGATGCATTTCGGCTCGCCGGTGGTGCCGGAGCTCATCTGGAGCAGCTCGCCCTCCCCCGGAACCGGGGCGGCGGCCTCCAGGGCCTCGCCCTCCAGGCCGTCGAGGAACAGGCGGTGGCAGCCGGCGCGGGCGGCGAGCCGGCGCGCGCCCTCGTCGGGCAGGGCCGGATGGATCGGCAGCAGGCTCGCCCCGCATCGGCGGGCGGCGAGGAGGAAGGCGAGGGCCTCGGCGGTGTCGCGCAAGCGCGCGGCGACGCGCTCGCCGCTGCCGCCGCGCAAGCCCGCCGCCGCCTCGACGCGGCGGATGGCGGCCTCCATCTCGTCCGCGGGGATGGTGCGGCCGTCGATCTCGATCATGCGGTCTCCGGAAAGGGCGTCGGGGGGCGGGAACAGGGTGTTGGGGGCGTCAAAGCTGCCCCGCGCCTCGCCGAGCCCGAGCTTGCGCGACAGCAGCGCCTCGACCCGCAGCCGGGGCGCCTCGACCTGAAGCCGGGCGAAGCGCGCCTCCAGCCCGTGCGCGGCCGCGTGCCGCCGCAGCCGCCGGCCGAGGCGGCGCCAGAACGCCGCCTCGTCGAGGCCGTGCCGGCGTTCGAGAAGGGCCGTGATCTCGCTGAGGTTGAAGACGAACAGGCTGTCGGTGACGAGTTCGGCCAGCGTCGCGGCGGAGCGCATGGCGTGGAAGCGGTCGTCCGCCGGGCCGGCATGGGCGGGGTCGATCGCCCCGAAATCCGGCACGCGCTCCGGATCCGTCATGAAGTCGGGGGCGTATTCCGCGCTCTCGTGGAAGTCGCGCAGGATCACCCGTTCCGGCCAGCCGTCGCGGTGGACGAGGATCATGTTCTGGCCGTGCGCCTCCAGGGCGACGCCGTGGGCCGCGAGCAGGTGCCAGACCGGCACCACCGCGACCTCGACGAGGCGGTCGAGCCAGGCGTCGCGGCCGTAACGGTCGAGCCAGGGCGCGACGAAGGTGGTGCCGTCCGCCTCGCGGACGCAGAGCGCGTTGAACGGCACGGCCGCCTCGCCGGGAGCGAGGCGCGGGCTCTCCCGCCAGATCACGGCGAGATGCCCGGCGAGCGGCCCATCCCGGTCGGCCAGCGCGGCGGCGTATTCGCGCAGCACGGCCACGCGCCCGCGCAGCAGGGGATCGCCCGCGACGATGGCGGCCAGCCAGTCCGACAGGGCCGGGCCCGTCAGCACGAAATGCGGGTCGAGGATGCGCAGGCTCGAAGTCGAGACGACGCTCAAGGAGAGCTTCACGCTCGCGGCCAACGGATCGTCGAGGTTGTGCAGCGTGCGCAGGGACTGGCTCGCGCCGTAGCGCGGGCCGGCGGTGCCGAGCGCGACCGCGCGGCCCTCCGCCAGCCAGGGGCGCAGGGCCTCTCCTTCGAGCCGGCGCATCTGCCAGGGGTGGACCGGCAGGAGCGCGTGGGTGTCGAGGGAATGGCCGGCCGCGCCGAGGCGGCGGATCAGGTCCTCCGCTTCCCCGCCGAGTTCGGCCCGCCAGAACGCGGCCTCCGGGCCCGGCAGCGCGAGGGCGAGTCCATCCCGGCGCAGGGCGAGCCATTCGAGGCGGAACGGCGCGGCGGCCTCGGGTCCGTAGCGGCGGTGATCGGCGAGGGTGAAGCCGGTGCGCGCCTTGAAGCTCGGATGGTAGGGATGGCCCTCCCACAAGGCCGCGTCGAGCGCGGCGAAGGGCAGGGCGCGGCGCTCCGGCGGCGTCAGGTTCCGGGTGTTCCAGCGGCAGAGGTCGACCGTCTGCTCCAGCTCGGCCCGCAGCCGCGCCCGGTGCTCGGGGGCGGCGGGAAGGGCGTCCACCAGGGCGGCGAGGTCGGCGGGCGCCCAGGCACCCTCCCCCTCCGTCCTGTCGCCGCCGGCCATCTCGACCGCGTCGCCACCGCGCCGACCGGTTTCCCGCCGGAACTGATCGCGGAGGATCTGCGCCTCGCCG
>NZ_BPRD01000033.1 GCF_022179745.1 Methylorubrum podarium | reverse complement strand
ACGGGCAGGCCCTCGTCCTTGCCGGGCTGATCACCTCCCGGCGCGAGGGCAAGTCGGTCGTCTACAGCGCCGCCTATGCCGGCCTGTCCGACCTGATCGCCTTCCTGATGCGCGATTGCTGCCAGGGACGGCCGGAGGTCTGCGACGCCGCGCTGGCGGCCCTGTCCGCCTGCGCTTGCCCCAGCGGAGACACCGCCCATGCCTGAGGCGTTCGACGTCGTGATCTACCACAACCCGGCCTGCGGTACCTCGCGCAACACGCTGGCGATGATCCGCAACGCCGGCATCGAGCCGCACGTGATCGAGTACCTGAAGACGCCGCCGAGCCGGGCGCTGATCCGGCAGATGCTGGCGCGTGCCGGCCTCTCGGTCCGGGACGTCCTGCGCGAGAAGGGGACGCCCTATGCCGAGCTCGGGCTCGGCGACCCGGCGCTCACCGACGCGCAGCTCCTCGACGCCGTCGCGGCGCACCCGGTCCTGCTCAACCGGCCGCTGGTGGTGAGTCCGAAGGGCGTGCGCCTGTGCCGGCCGTCCGAGGCGGTGCTGGACCTGCTGCCCCCGCAGCGGGGCGAGTTCGCGAAGGAGGACGGCGAGCCCGTCATCGACGCGCAGGGCCGCCGCGTCGCCGGCGCCTGAGGAGGCGCACATGTCCCTGTTCGAACGATACCTCACCCTCTGGGTGGCTTCGTGCATCGCGGCCGGCATCGCGCTGGGCCACGCCCTGCCCGGCCTCTTCCACGCCGTCGGCGCGGCCGAGATCGCCCGGGTGAACCTGCCCGTCGCCGTCCTGATCTGGCTGATGGTCACCCCGATGCTGCTGCGGATCGACTTCGCCTCGCTGCGTCAGGTCGGGCGGCACTGGCGCGGCATCGGCGTGACGCTGTTCATCAACTGGGCGGTCAAACCCTTCTCGATGGCGGCGCTGGGCTGGCTGTTCGTGGGCACCCTGTTCCGGCCCTACCTGCCGGCGGACCAGATCGACAGCTACATCGCCGGCCTCATCATCCTGGCGGCCGCGCCCTGCACCGCCATGGTGTTCGTGTGGTCGAACCTGACGCGCGGCGAGCCGCACTTCACCCTGAGCCAGGTGGCGTTGAACGACACCATCATGGTGGTGGCCTTCGCCCCCATCGTCGGCCTGCTGCTCGGGCTCTCGTCCATCACCGTGCCCTGGGGCACGCTGGTCCTGTCGGTGGTGCTCTACATCGTGATCCCGGTCGTCGTCGCGCAGGTCCTGCGCCGCAGCCTGCTCGCCTCCGGCGGCCCGGCCGCGCTCGACCGGCTGCTCCGCCGGC
The DNA here is from genome assembly GCF_022179745.1 of Methylorubrum podarium. GTDB lineage: Bacteria > Pseudomonadota > Alphaproteobacteria > Rhizobiales > Beijerinckiaceae > Methylobacterium > Methylobacterium podarium. Next base: position 4,013 of record NZ_BPRD01000033.1, on the reverse strand, counting down.
TCGGACCGGTCTCGCTGGCGGCGCTGCTGGCCACCCTGGTCCTGCTGTTCGGCTTTCAGGGCGGGCAGATCCTGGCCCAGCCGGCGGTCATCGGCCTGCTCGCCGTGCCGATCCTGATCCAGGTCTACTTCAACTCGGGGCTCGCCTACCTCATGAACCGCGCCGCGGGCGAGCGTCACTGCGTCGCCGGCCCCTCGGCCCTGATCGGCGCCTCGAACTTCTTCGAACTCGCGGTGGCCGCCGCCATCAGCCTGTTCGGCTTCCACTCGGGCGCGGCGCTCGCGACCGTGGTCGGCGTGCTCGTCGAGGTGCCGGTGATGCTCTCGGTCGTGTGGATCGTGAACCGCAGCCGGGGCTGGTACGAGCGGGGTGCGGCGGGCAAGGGCGTGGCGGGCAAAGGTGGGGCGGGCCAGGAAGCCGCCCCGAAGCACGCGCCTCGCGAGGCCTGAGCCGGGCCCGCGCGGGCGGCGGGTCGTCGGCCGCGTCCGTCCCCCGCCGGGCTCGGCGCGACCGCCCCCGGCCCGACCCTGATTCGGTCGCCGATTCGGTCGCCGATTCGATCGCCGATTCGGTCCCGCGCGGGGTCGCCTTCGGCCGATCCTGACCAATGTGAGCGGCGTCCGCGCGACTCTGATCGCCTGATCCACTCCGACAGAGGCGGCCGTGATCGGCCGAGCCCAGCATGCGCCGTCACCGCTACGCCAAGATCGTCGCCACCGTCGGCCCGGCCACCAACACGCCGGAGATGCTGAAGGCCCTGTTCCTGGCCGGCGTCGACACCTTCCGGCTCAACTTCAGCCACGGCGTCCAAGAGGATCATGCGCGGATCCACGCCGCGATCCGCGCCCTCGAAGCCGAGGTCGGGCGCCCGATCGGCATCCTCCAGGATCTCCAGGGACCCAAGATCCGCGTCGGCACGGTGCGGGACGGACGGCTCGACCTCGCCGCGGGCGAGCGGGTGCGCTTCGTGCTCGAAGGGACGGACGGCGGCAAGGACGCCATCCCGCTGCACCATCCGGAGATCTTCGCCGCGGTCGTGCCGGGGCAGGACCTGCTGATCGACGACGGACGGGTGCGGGTGCGGGTCGTCGGCCTCGGGGACGGCACGATCGAGGCCGAGGTGATCACGGGCGGGACGGTGTCGAACCGCAAGGGCGTGAACCTGCCCGGCACGCTGCTCGACCTCTCCCCGCTCACGGCCAAGGACCGCGCCGACCTCGCCTTCGGCCTCGAACTCGGGGTCGATTGGGTGGCGCTCTCCTTCGTGCAGAAGCCCTCCGACGTGCTGGAGGGCCGCGCCCTGATCGGGGACCGCGCCGGCATCATGACCAAGATCGAGAAGCCGCAGGCGCTGGAGCGGATCGACGACATCATCCGCCTGTCCGACGCCGTGATGGTCGCCCGCGGCGATCTCGGCGTCGAGATCCCGCACGAGGACGTGCCGGGCCGGCAGAAGGAGCTGATCCGCGCCTGCCGCCTCGCGGTGAAGCCGGTGGTGGTGGCGACGCAGATGCTCGACTCGATGGTCAGCGCGCCGGCACCCACCCGGGCCGAGGCGTCCGACGTGGCGACCGCGATCTACGACGGCGCCGACGCGGTGATGCTCTCGGCGGAATCGGCCAGCGGCCGCTACCCGGTCGAGGCGGTGGCGATGATGGACCGGATCATCCGCTCGGTGGAGCGGCACAAGCTCTACCGCTCGATCATCGCGGCCTCCGAGCCCGGCGAGGAGGAGACCCCGCCGCACGCCGTGGCGACGGCGACGGCGGTGCTGGCCGAGGCCGTCCACGCAGCGGCGATCGTCGCCTACACGGCGAGCGGCACGACCGCGGCCCGCGTCGCGCGCAAGCGGCCGGCGGTGCCGATCCTGGCGCTGACCCCGGATGTCGGCACCTCGCGCCGCCTGAGCCTGCTCTGGGGCGCGCACAGCGTCCGCACCGACGACGTCGACACCTACGAGGCGATGACGGCCGACGCCTGCCGCCACGCGCAGGCGGAAGGGTTCGCCAAGCCCCACGACCTCATCGTGACGGCGGCCGGCATCCCGTTCCATACGTCGGGGAACACCAACAACATCCGCCTGATCCAGATCTAAGGCGGCAAACCCGATCGGCCCGATCATCGAAGGCCCGCCGGACGCGGTCTGGATCTCGCACAGGTCGCGCCGGCTCGTTGGTCCGAAGGGGTCGGCTTTCGTGTCGCCTCCGGCTGAGGAGCCCAAGCGCTCCTAGGAGCCGCCCGCCGCGCCGCGTCGGCAGCACCGGCCCGGGCGGACCGTCGATTGACCGCGCCGGACCCGGATCCCGCCCGATCCTGATGCGATCCTTATAGGATCGCCCTCCTCTCCCTCTCGAACCCTCACGCGGTTCCCGTCCACATTCGGGGCCGGCCCGGATCGGCTGCGGGGCGTCCCGCCGCCGACGGCCGGACGGATACGGACGCACCCCATGCTCGACCTCGTCTTCCTGCTCGGCGGCCTCGCCTTCTTCGGCCTGGCCGCGGGCTACGCCGCGCTCTGCGAGCGCCTCTGAGAGGCTCTCATGACCCTCGACCTCGCCCTGGGCGCCCTCGTGACCGCGGGGCTCCTCGCCTACCTCACCTTCGCCCTCGTCCGCCCGGAACGCTTCTGAGCGATGCCCGGCGGTTCCGAGCGGCCCTGACGGACCAATCCCCCCATGACTCTCGACGGATGGATCCAGATCGCGCTGTTCTGCGCGGTCGTTCTCGCGCTGGTGAAACCGCTCGGGCTCTACATGACCCGCGTCTTCACCGGCGAGCGCACCCTCCTCTCGCCCCTGCTCGCTCCGGTCGAGCGCGGGCTCTACCGGCTCGCGGGCATCGACGCGCGCCACGAGCAGACTTGGCTCGGCTACGGCCTCGCCCTGCTCGTCTTCCACGTACTCGGCTTCGTGCTGCTCTACGCGGTGCTGCGCCTGCAGGACGGGCTGCCGCTCAACCCCATGGGCCAGGCGGCGGTGGCGCCGGACCTCGCCTTCAACACCGCGGCGAGCTTCGTCACCAACACCAACTGGCAGAACTACGGTGGCGAGAGCACCCTCTCGTACCTCTCCCAGATGCTGGGGCTGACGCACCAGAACTTCCTCTCCGCGGCCACCGGCATCGCTCTCGCCGTCGCCTTGATCCGCGGGTTCAGTCGCGCTTCGGCCAGGACGGTCGGCTCGTTCTGGGTCGATCTCACCCGCTGCACCCTCTACGTGCTGCTGCCGATCTGCCTCGTCTACGCGCTGTTCCTGGTCTCTCAGGGCATGCCGCAGACGTTTGGCGCCTACGTCGACGCCACGACCCTGGAAGGCGCGCGGCAGACCATCGCGGTCGGCCCCGTGGCGAGCCAGGTCGCGATCAAGATGCTCGGCACCAACGGCGGCGGCTTCTTCAACGCCAACGCCGCCCACCCGTTCGAGAACCCCACCGCGCTGGCGAACTTCGTCCAGATCGTCTCGATCTTCGCCCTCGGCGCCGCCCTCACCAACGTCTTCGGCCGCATGGTCGGGGACGAGCGCCAGGGCTGGGCGATCCTGGCCGCCATGGGCGTGCTGTTCCTGGCCGGCGTCGCGATGACCTATGCCAGCGAGGCGGCGGGCAGCCCCGTCCTGAACGGGCTCGGGCTCGCCGGCGGCAACATGGAGGGCAAGGAGGTCCGGTTCGGCATCCTGGCCTCCGCCCTGTTCGCGGTGGTGACGACCGCCGCCTCCTGCGGCGCGGTCAACGCCATGCACGACTCGTTCACGGCGCTCGGCGGCCTCGTGCCGATGCTCAACATGCAGCTCGGCGAGATCATCGTCGGCGGCGTCGGCGCGGGCCTCTACGGCATGCTGGTCTTCGTGATCGTGGCGATCTTCGTGGCCGGCCTGATGGTCGGCCGCACGCCGGAATACCTCGGCAAGAAGATCGAGGCGCGCGAGGTCAAGATGGCCATGCTCGCCATCCTGTGCCTGCCGCTGATGATGCTGGGCGGCACCGCGCTCGCCACGGTGCTGCCGGCCCTGGAGGAG
>NZ_BPRD01000032.1 GCF_022179745.1 Methylorubrum podarium | reverse complement strand
AAGAGAACCTCACGCCGCGGCCGATGCGGCGTGAGGTTCTCTTCGTGCGCCCCGCCCATCGTCGTCCGATCCCGATTCGACCCAGCGCCTCGATTCTACGACGGGCGCGCCGCGCGCCGGTTGATTCGGCGTGTCGCTTGCGCGCAACCGAAGCTCCCGAATTATGCCGTTACCGTGGCGGCTTGACCGGGGTATGACGAGACTCGTTTCTTACAAATGAAAAAGGTGCGCTGATCCGACGCCGTGGGCGGGTTTTTTCGAGCGTTGTTAGTGCCGTGTATGGCCGTGATCGTCAGAATGGATCTATTTTCGTTTGGATTTTTGTTGACGGGTCGGCCGCAGGCGAAAAGCGACTTGCAGGTGAATAGCAGGTAGATCGTAATCCAAGGGGTCGTATATGCTTGATTCCAAAGTTTTGCCTATAGATGCATTCTCTCGTGAAACTTTTGCGAGTGTTTATATTGAGATTATGAACGCAAGAAATTTTAGAATTGGATTTGGCACCGGATTTATTGCGAAATTCGGCGGAGATTTCTATCTTATTACAGCGAGACATGTTTTGCTTGGCGCTTCTGGAAACGAAATTATAGAATTAGAGAATAGCAAGTCTGAATTCATTAACACGAATTGCCACATTATTGGTAGAAATGGAAGTAATTTCTATCTCGAAAACAGGTCTATCCTGTTGGATCTATATGACCGTTCGAGAAATAGAAATTGGAGACAAATGTTTGATTGGGATATTGCGGTTGTCGATATAACCGATAAGGTTTCTGGTGAAGGTTTGGTTCCTGTTGCCATTGATTTGTCTGAAGTAGCAATTCAGGCAGATGCTGATGGCAAGCCGATAAGTGTTTGCGCAGATGATGATTTGCCTGTGGTTGGCTCTGATGTATTCATAGTTGGTTATCCTGGTAATCTTGAATATATAACTGGGAATAGAGCTCCGATATGGAAGCGGGCTTCTATAGCTAGTGAGCCACATCTAGCATTGGATAATCGACCGATTTTCCTTATAGATACTCAAGGAGCCAGTGGGCTGTCAGGAAGCCCGGTTCTTTTTAATGGACCAACCCTTGTATCCCCTTCGGGCCAAAGGCGCGCTTGCGATTATGAGAAGCAGAAATTCCGCTTAGTAGGTATTTATTGTGGGCGCGAGGGGTATGCTCCAGATGCTATTAGTCTATCTATGGGGCGCGTTTTCAAATTGTCCGCCATTCAAAACACGATAATGGAGGCACGGGACGCATAAGCGTACTTTCAAATGAGTTATCCGTCCCGCAGATTTTGTTCCATCAATCGTCCATCTTCAGGGCGGCGATGAACGCCTCCTGCGGGATCTCCACGCGCCCGAACTGGCGCATGCGCTTCTTGCCTTCCTTCTGCTTGTCCAGAAGCTTGCGCTTGCGCGAGATGTCGCCGCCGTAGCACTTGGCGGTCACGTCCTTGGACAGCGCCCGGATGGTCTCGCGGGCAATGATCTTGCCGCCGATCGCCGCCTGGACCGGGATCTGGAACAGGTGGCGCGGGATCAGATCTTTCAGCTTCTCGCACATCGCCCGGCCGCGGCTCTCGGCGCGCGAGCGGTGGACGAGCATCGAGAGGGCGTCGACCGGCTCGGCGTTGACGAGGATCGACATCTTCACGAGGTCGCCCTCGCGGTAGTCGGAGACGTGGTAGTCGAATGAGGCGTAGCCCTTCGAGATCGACTTCAGCCGGTCGTAGAAATCGAACACCACCTCGTTGAGCGGCAGGTCGTAGACGACCATGGCCCGCTTGCCGACGTAGTTGAGGTCGATCTGGATGCCGCGCCGGTCCTGGCAAAGCTTCAAGACGCCGCCGAGATACTCGTCGGGGGTGAGGATCGTGGCGCGGATCCACGGCTCCTCGACGGTCTCGATCTTCATCGGGTCCGGCATGTCGGCCGGGTTGTGCAGTTCCTTGAGCTCGCCGTCGCGCATCATCAGGCGGTAGACGACCGACGGCGCGGTCGAGATCAGGTCGAGGTTGAACTCGCGCTCCAGGCGCTCCTGGATGATCTCGAGGTGGAGCAGGCCGAGGAATCCGCAGCGGAAGCCGAAGCCGAGCGCGGCCGAGGTCTCCATCTCGTAGGAGAAGCTCGCATCGTTGAGGCGCAGCTTGCCCATGGCGCCGCGCAGGTTCTCGAAGTCGGCGGCGTCCACGGGGAAGAGGCCGCAGAACACCACCGCCTGGACCTCCTTGAAGCCCGGCAGCATCTGCGTGGTCTGGCGCTTGTCCTCGGTGATGGTGTCGCCGACGCGGGTGTCGGCCACCTCCTTGATCGAGCCGGTGAAGAAGCCGACCTCACCGGGTCCGAGTTCGCCGATATCGGCCATCTTCGGGCGGAACACGCCGATGCGGTCGACGCCGTAGGCGGCATCGGCCCCCATCATGCGGATGGTCATGCCTTTTTTCAGCACGCCGTCGACGATGCGCACGAGCACGACGACGCCGAGATAGACGTCGTACCAGGAATCGACCAGCAGCGCCTTCAGCGGCGCCTCGCGGTCGCCCTTGGGCGGGGGCAGGCGCTTGACGATGGCCTCCAGCACCGCCTCGATGTTGAGGCCGGTCTTGGCCGAGATCGGCACGGCCTCGGAGGCGTCGAGGCCGATCACCTCCTCGATCTGCTCCTTCACCCGGTCGGGCTCGGCGGCCGGGAGATCGACCTTGTTGAGGACGGGCACGATCTCGTGGTTGGCGTCGAGCGCCTGGTAGACGTTGGCGAGCGTCTGCGCCTCGACGCCCTGGCTGGCATCGACGACGAGGAGCGAGCCTTCACAGGCCGCGAGCGAGCGCGAGACCTCGTAGGCGAAGTCGACGTGGCCGGGCGTGTCCATCAGGTTGAGGACGTAGTCCTGCCCGTCCTCGGCCTTGTATTCGAGGCGGACGGTGTTGGCCTTGATGGTGATGCCGCGCTCGCGCTCGATATCCATCGAGTCGAGCATCTGCTCGCTCATGTCGCGCAGGGCCACGGTGCCGGTCTGCTGGATCAGCCGGTCGGCGAGCGTCGACTTGCCGTGGTCGATATGCGCGACGATGGAGAAGTTGCGGATGTTGTCGATGGTGCGGGTGGTCATCAGGGTCTCCGGCACGGCGAACCCGTTGCGGGCTGGCGCGGCGCACGGCAGGTCTGTCGGGATTGGCCGGGGCGGGAATAGCAGCGGCGGGCACGCGCGCCAAGGCGGGGCAGCGCCGCGGGTTGTGCGGTCCCGTCGCGAGCGCCGCTCCTCGACCGCTCAGGCCTCCGGTTGCGGCGCCTCCCCGGCCCGTGCCGCGGCCGCCATCGCCACCAGGGTCTTGCGCAGGCTCCCCATGTCGCGCACCGGCTCGGGATAGGGCACCCGCGCCGTGCGCTCGCCGGCCATCAGGTCGAGCCCCTCCGGGTCGAGCCCGGTGAGGCGCCAGCCGGTGCCCGCCTCGCCGACGCTCGCCGCGTAGAGGGCGAGCGCGTCGGCGTGGTCGGCGTTCATGTGCTCGACGGCGCCGCGCTCGCCCGCCATCACCGCCTCGGCGCCGGCCATGTCGAGCAGCAGTTCCTGCGGCGTCAGGGTCGCCGCCTTGGCGAAGCCTCCGTTGAGATGGCCCGCGCTCGGCGCGAGGGTGAAGAAGCCGAAATCGGGGAAGTCGGCGTAGAGCTTCGCCTTCGGGTGGCGGGCCAGGAAGCGCTCGCGGACCCGCGGCGCGTCGGAGCGCGCGGCGCGGCCCGTCACCGTCAGGCGCGGATGGGCCAGCGGATCGCCCTTGCCGCCCACCGAGAACAGCAGCGAGGCGCGCGGATCCTTGTCGAGGTTGCGCGTGTGCGCCGAGAGCCGCGAGAGCAGCATCAGTGGCGTGCCGTCGCCGTCGGTGGCGATCGTGACGAGGGAGGCGAAGGGGGTGCCGTCGGCGGCGTCGATCGTGGCGAGCGCGCCCGAGCGCACGCTGCGCAGCAGGTGCCGCGCGAGCCCGATCGCGTCGAACGGCGCCTCCGATGCGGGCAGCGGTTCGGCCGGTCCGCGCCGTTCCCCTGCGGACGGCATCGCCTCGTTGGCCATGGAAACAGTTCTCCCGAATTGTGGGACCGAGCATAGCGCGGTGCGGGGCCGGGGCAGAAGAGCCGGCGGACGGGAAGGGCGCGGCGCGTTGTCCGCCCTGTTTCCTCCCCCCGCGGGGCCCTCCGCCGAGCCTGCCGATAAGGCCAAGCTTAGATGGCCGCTCGCTTTTTTCGAACGATGGTCGTAAAGGACGAGACCCACCGCGACGGATGGCGGCCCCCGGTTTGCGGGCGCCGTGCACACCCGCCGCGGGCCCGTATAAGGACGCGCCAGGGGCGGCGCGCGCGCCGTCAAGTCAGGGAAACTGCATGCCCACGATCGCCCTCGTCGACGACGACCGCAACATCCTGACCTCCGTCTCGATCGCGCTGGAGACCGAGGGCTACCGCATCCAGACCTATACCGACGGCGCCTCGGCGCTGGACGGGTTGCGCCACTCGCCGCCGGATCTCGCCATCTTCGACATCAAGATGCCGCGCATGGATGGCATGGAGCTTCTCAGGCGCTTGCGGCAGAAATCGGACCTTCCGGTGATCTTCCTCACCTCGAAGGACGAGGAGATCGACGAATTGTTCGGCCTCAAGATGGGCGCGGACGACTTCATCCATAAGCCGTTCTCGCAGCGCCTGCTGGTCGAGCGGGTCAAGGCGGTGCTGCGCCGCTTCGCGCCGAAGGATGCCTCGCCCGGCGCCGCCGCCCGCGAGGCCGACGCCGCCGCCCGCTCGCTGGAGCGCGGCCAGCTGATGATGGATCCCGAGCGCCACACCTGCACCTGGAAGGGCGAGCCGGTGACGCTCACCGTCACCGAGTTCCTGATCCTCCAGGCGCTGGCCCAGCGCCCCGGCGTCGTGAAGAGCCGCAACGCCCTGATGGACGCGGCCTACGACGATCAGGTCTACGTCGACGACCGCACCATCGACAGCCACATCAAGCGGCTGCGCAAGAAGTTCAAGGTGACGGACCAGAGCTTCGACATGATCGAGACGCTCTACGGCGTCGGCTACCGCTTCAAGGAGGGCTGAGGCGATTTTCCCGCGGTCCCGTCCGTCGATGCTCGCCCCCCTGTCCCGCCAGCCCGATTCCGATGAGGCTCACGCCCGCCGCGGCGTCCTCGCGCGGCTCGTCGGCTCCCTCACCCGCCCGCCGCTGACCTGGCCGCGCGACCTCTGGAACGCGGTCGGCCAGCGCGCCTCGTCGAGCCTGACGCGCCGCATCGTGGTGCTCAACCTCGTCGGGCTGATCGTCCTGCTGTTCGGCTTCCTCTACCTGAACCAGTTCCGCCAGGGGCTGATCCAGGCCCGCGTGCAGAGCCTGCTGATCCAGGGCGACATCATCGCCGGCGCCATCGCCGCCCAGGCCTCCGTCGACACCGACGCGATCCGGGTCGATCCGGACAAGCTGCTGCAGCAGCAGGCCGGCGAGGGCCGTGACCTGGAGGACGACCCCGCCTCGCTCGCCTTCTCGCTCAACCCCGAGAAGGTCGCGCCCCTGCTGCGCCGCCTCGTGACGCCGACCGGCAACCGCGCCCGGGTCTACGACCGCGAGGGGAGCCTGCTGTTCGACACCCGCTCGCTCTACGCCCGCGGCGACATCGCCCGCAGCGACACCGCGGTGAAGCCGCCCAAGCCCAACGTGCTGGAGCGGATCTGGGACTTCATCGGCACCCGCGTCCTCGGCCTCGTCGTCAGCGAGCGCTCGGCCCAGGAGGAGGCGGGGCCGCAGGACGGGCGCGCCTTCCGCGAGGTCCAGGCGGCGCTGAAGGGCTCGCGCGGTACGATCTCCCGGCGCAACGAGCGCGGCGAGACCATCGTCTCGGTGGCGGTGCCGATCCAGCGGGCGGGCTCGGTGCGCGGCGTGCTGATGGTCTCGACCCAGGGGGGCGACATCGACCGGGTGATTGCCTCCGAGCGCTTCGGCCTGCTCCAGGTGTTCCTCGTCGCCGCCGCCGTGATGCTGGTGCTGTCGATCCTGCTCGCGGGCGCCATCGCCGGACCGGTGCGGCGCCTGGCGGATGCCGCCGAGCGGGTGCGCCGGGGCATCAAGTCGCGCCAGGAGATCCCCGACTTCACCAACCGCACCGACGAGATCGGCCACCTCTCCGGCGCGCTGCGCGACATGACCCAGGCGCTCTACCGCCGCCTCGACGCCATCGAGAGTTTCGCCGCGGATGTCAGCCACGAATTGAAGAATCCACTGACATCCCTGCGCAGCGCCGTCGAGACGCTCCCGCTCGCCAAGACCGACGAGTCGCGCGGCCGGCTGATGCAGATCATCCAGCACGACGTGAAGCGCCTCGACCGGCTGATCTCGGACATCTCCGACGCCTCGCGCCTCGACGCGGAGCTCGCCCGCGCGGAGGCGCGCCGGGTCGATCTCGGCAAGCTCCTGACCACCGTGACCTCGGTCGCCAACGAGCGGCGGCGCGGGAACGCGGCGCTGATCCAGTTCGACGTCGAGCGCCCCGGCGCCGAGATCGAGGACCCGTTCCGCATCATCGGCCACGACAGCCGGTTGGGGCAGGTCGTCAACAACCTGCTCGACAACGCCCGCTCGTTCTCGCCGCCCGGCGCCAAGGTGCGGGTGGCGCTGCGCCGCCTCAAGAACGAGGTCGAGTTCGTGGTCGAGGACGAGGGGCCCGGCATTCCCGAGCACGCCCTGGAGCGGATCTTCGAGCGCTTCTACACCGACCGGCCGGAACAGGGTTTTGGCCAGAATTCGGGCTTGGGCCTGTCGATCTCCCGCCAGATCATCCAGGCCCATCGCGGCACGATCCGCGCCGAGAACCGCCCCGGCCCGGCCGACGAGGAGGGGCATCCGACGGTGCGCGGCGCCCGCTTCATCGTCCGCCTGCCCGTGGCCCCCCGGGCCGACCGCTACGGCGACGACGACCTCGCCGCATGAGCGGGGAGGCGGCTCCCGAGGGCGAGCCGACGCAGGCGGCGGCGCAGGAGACCGTTCACGCGAGCTGCGTGCTCCTCGACGAGGCCGGCGTCCTGATCCGGGGCCCGTCCGGATCGGGCAAGTCCGCGCTCTGCCTCGCGCTGCTCGACCGCTTCTTCCTGGAGGGGCGCCACGCCCGCCTCGTCGGCGACGACCGCGTCCGGCTGGAGGCGCATCACGGCCGCCTCGTCGCCCGGCCGCACCCGGCGCTCGCCGGGCTGATCGAGATCCGCGGCCTTGGCATCCGCCGTCTCGCGACCCACGCGCCGGCCGCCGTGCTGCGGCTCGTGGTCGATCTCGTCCCCGAGGCCGAGCGCTTTCCCGAACGCCTGCCCGACAGCGCCGCGTCGGCCCTGCTCCTCGGCGTCGCAGTCCCGCGCCTCGCCCTTGAACCGCGTCATCCGCGCGAATACCTGATTCGCGAGGCGTTGCAGGCCGGCGTGGCAATGCGGACGCACCCGGCCGCTCTCGTGCCCGGCGGCGCCCGCGATGTGTAGCGCGGCTGCCACCTCCGTGTCATGGTAGCGACGTTGCGTTGGTCAAAAGCGACGCGACCCGCTTGCGCTTCACCTTGCGCTGCACAAGATGGCGTCTCCGCTCACAGGGCGTTGGAACACGCTTCGATGATTGGAATGGTGCTCGTCACCCACGGGCTGTTGGCGACCGAGTTCAAGGCCGCTCTGGAGCATGTCGTCGGCCCTCAGAAGCAGGTCGAGACGATCACGATCGGCCCGGAGGACGACATGGAACTGCGCCGCGGCGACATCATGTCCGCGGTCGGTCGGGTCAACTCCGGTCAGGGCGTCGTGGTGCTCACCGACATGTTCGGCGGCACGCCGTCGAACCTCGCCCTGTCGTGTATGAACGGCGGCCAGGTCGAGGTGGTCGCCGGAATCAATCTGCCGATGCTGATCAAGCTCGCCAGCGTGCGCGAGGCCGAGAGCCTCGGCGACGCGGTCCTCCACGCGCAGGAGGCGGGCCGCAAGTACATCAACGTCGCCTCGCGGGTTCTTGCGGGTAAGTAGCCCGGTCGCCCGCCCGCACCGCCTTTTCTTCGCCCCGCTCCCGGCTTAACCACGTCGTCCCGCATCCGGACGGCGCGCATCGACGCGTCGCCGGTCCGTACCGGACGAGCGGGGAGGGAGTGCCAGGGCCGATGGGAGAGAGCGTGGACGGCGAGGTCGAGCCGCAGCCGGAGGTGCCCGAGGGCGGCCTCGTCCGGGTCTTGCCGATCATCAACCGCCGCGGCCTGCACGCCCGCGCCTCGGCCAAGTTCGTGCAGACGGTGGAGCGCTTCGCCGCCGCCGTCACGGTGACCCGCGGCGGCGAGACCGTCGGCGGGCGCTCGATCATGGGCCTGCTGACCCTCGGTGCGGCCAAGGGCACCACCATCGCCGTGGTCGCCGTGGGCGACGACGCGGGCGCCGCCCTCGACGCGATCGAGGCCCTGCTCGCCGACCGGTTCGGCGAGGACGAGTAGTCCCCGGTTTCTCCCGTCATCGCGAGGCGGAGCCGAAGCGATCCAGCGCGCGACCTGTCCGGATCGGGCGCGCCCTGGATTGCTTTCGCTGAGCCTCGCAATGACGGCGAAGACACCGAAGCGATCAACCGGAAACCGTATCAGGCGAGATCGGGATAGAGGTCGCGCCAATCGGGGTTCAGGCGCTCGATCAGGGCCAGCTTCCTGCTTCGTGATCCCGCCTTGATCTGCTTCTCGCGTGCAATGGCTTCGATGATCGTCTCGTACGCCTCGTACCAGACGAGAAGCTTGCAGTCGTAGCGGGCCGTAAAGCCCTTCATCAAGCCTTCCCGATGCTCATGGGCACGGCGCGGAAGGTTCGCGGTGACGCCGGTATAGAGCGTCCCATTGCGGGCGCTCGCCATGATGTAGACGACCGGCTGCCGCATCGATCGCGCCTCGGAATAGGGCCAATGCCGGGCACAATCCTAGCGATCAAATCGGCTGACGTCGCGGTCCTGGATTGCTTCGCTTCGCTCGCAATGACGGCACGGGTCGTCATCTTCGTCATTGCGAGGCGGAGCCGAAGCAATCCAGGGCGCGACGTGAGCCGGAAGAGGTTGCTAGGTCTCGATCATCCATACATCGGCGCAAAGGCTTGAGGCTTCGCCAGGATGGGCGCGAGCGCAGACTACCCGCCCGGAATCGCCAGCGGATTGTCGGTCAGCGCCGCCCGGTCCGGCGTGTCCACGGCCGGCTTGCCCAGGAAGGCGTCCCAGATCCGGCGGACGAAGGCCGGGTCGAGGTCGCGCACGATCAGCACCAGCCGCGAGCGGCGATCCGCGTCGGGCCAGGCCGGCAGCGTCACCGGCGCGTGGACGACGTGCTGCACGCCGTGCACCACGACCGGGCGCTCGGGATCGTCGGCGAGCGCCACGAGACCCTTGAGGCGCAGCAGCTTCGGCCCGTGCGCCGAGCGCAGGAGGTCAAGAAACATCTCGAAGGCCGGGCGCGGGACCGGCGCGTCGCTGGTCAGGTGGAAGGCGCGGATCGCCGCGTCGTGCCGGTTCACGTCGTGATGGTGGGCGTGGCCATGGTGATGACCGTGGTCGTGATCGTGCCCCTCGGCGCCGAGCCACGCCCGCACGTCCTCGCCCTTGCTCGCCCCCCGGCCGTCGAGGCCGAACAAGCCGCCGAGCAGGTGCTCCGCCGGCACGTCGGGTCCGTGGATCCGCGCGCCGGGATTGAGTGCGGCGAGCCGCCGGGTGAGCGCCTCGGCCCCGGCGCCGGGGAGATCGGCCTTGGTCACCACGAGATGGTCGGCCACCGCCGCCTGCCGCAGGGCCTCGGGATGCGCGTCGAGGGTGCCGGCGCCGTTGACCGCGTCGATCACGGTCACCACCCCCTGCAACTGGAAGCGGATCGCCAGGTAGGGGTGATAGATCAGCGCATGGAGGATCGGTGCCGGGTCGGCCAGCCCCGTGGTCTCGATCACCACCCGGCGGAACGGGTTGATGCGGCCGTTGTCGCGGCGGCGCAGAAGGTCTTCGAGGGTCGAGATCAGGTCGCCGCGCACGGTGCAGCACAGGCATCCGGCCCCGAGCAGGATCATCCCCTCGTCGACCGTCTCGATCAGCAGGTGGTCGAGCCCGACCTCGCCGAACTCGTTGACGATCACCACCGTGTCGGCGAGCGCCGGATCGCCGAGCAGGCGGTTCAGCAGCGTGGTCTTGCCCGCGCCGAGGAAGCCCGTGAGCACGGTGAGGGGGATCGGCTCGGGGCGGCCGGGTTGTTCGGGGTGGGACATCGTGGGATCGCAGTCTGTGGCTCGGCACCGATATGACGGTGCCGGCCGCCCGCGAAAACCCCTTACGACTCGCCGTTCTTCGCCTTCTTGTCCGCCTTCTTCGCGGCGGGCTTGGCGTCCGGCTTCGCGTCAGACTTGGCCTCGGGCTTCTTCGCCGCCGGCTTGTGCGCCGCCTTCGCCGCGGGCTTGGCGGCCTTCGGCTCGGACTCGACCGCGGTGTAGGCGCTGGTCGCGGCCGGCATCCCCTTGTCCTTGCCGGCGGTCTTCGTGGCGGGCTTGGGCGCCGTCACTGCGGCGGCGCGGGCCTTGGCGGCCTTCTCCGAGGCGGCCTGCTTGGCGGCCTCCCGGGCCGCGTCCTTGGCGGCCTTGGCCTCGGCGCGCTTGCGCTGGGCGGTCTCGAGGGCGGCCTGCCGGGCCGCCTGCTTGGCGGCCTGCGCCTCCTGCTCCTCGCGGGCGAGCGCCATCGCGCCTTCCGTCGGGCTGCTGCCGATCCAGACCGGGATCGGCTGCAGCGGCGCCCGCGGCGGCAGGGTGCGGCCGCGGACATTGGCGTTGCTGAGCGCGGCGAAGGCGAGGTTCGAGGCGTCGGGCGTGGCCGAGCCGAGGAGCCGGGTCGTCGCGCTGTCGGCGCCGGGGCCGCTCGCGGTCAGGGCACCGGGACCCTCGTCCACCGGCATCGGCTTGCGCTTGTCGCAGATGTAGGGCCGCATGTCCGGCGGGGCGGCGATGCCGGAGGGCGGCAGCGATTCGAGCGTCGGCGCGGTCCAGCCCGCCGACTGGGCGAAGCCGTAATCGAACAGGTCGGCGGCCTTGATATCGCGCTCGCGGGCGCTCGGCTGGCCCATCACCACCGCGATGATGCGCCGGCCCCCGCGGGTCGCGGTCGCCACCACGTTGAAGCCGCCCGAGCAGATGAAGCCGGTCTTCATCCCGTCGGCCCCGGGATAGCGCCCGAGCAGGCCGTTGTGGTTGGCCATCACCGCCCGGCCGAACTGGATCGCCGAGATCGAGAACAGGCCCTGCTGGTTGGGGAAGTCGCGCATCAGCGCGCGGGCGAGGATCGCCATGTCGCGGGCGCTCGTCCACTGCCGCGGCTCGGGCAGGCCGTTCGGGTTGTACCAGCGGCTCTCGCGCATGCCGATCCGGTGCGCGGTCTCGTTCATCATGTCGGCGAAGCCCTCGACGGAGCCGGCGAGCCCTTCGCCGATCGCCCATGACACGTCGTTGGCCGACTTGACCATGATGATCTTGAGGGCGTTGTCGAGGGTGATCTGCGTGCCCGGCTTGAAGCCCATCTTCGAGGGCGGCTCGGCGGCGGCTGCGGCCGAGATCGTCAGCAGCGTGTCGAGGGAGACCTTGCCCTGGCGCACCATGTCGAGGGCGACGTAGGTCGTCATCAGCTTGGTGACGGAGGCCGGATACCAGGGGTCGGTCGCGCCCTGGCTGTAGATCACCTTGCCGGTTTCGGCATCGGCGCCGATCCTCGTCGCCGATGCCGA
>NZ_BPRD01000031.1 GCF_022179745.1 Methylorubrum podarium | reverse complement strand
GGCCGGCCCTTGACCGCGTCGAGGGCGTTGCCGACGAGGTTGATCAGCACCTGCGACAGGCGGATCGGCTCGAACACCACCCACTGCGCCGCCGGGTCGAGATCGGTCGTCACCCGCGCCCCCGCGTCGCGGATGCGGGCGGAGAGGATCGCGAGGCTCTCCGAGACGGCCACGCCGACATCGACCGCGACCCGTTCCGTCCCTGAGCGGCGGGAGAAGCTGCGCAGCTGGCCCGTGATCTTGCCGAGCCGGTCGACCAGGGAGACGATGCGGGCGAGGTTGGCCGCGGCCTCCGCCTCCCGTCCCTGGCGCAGGAAGGCCGAGGCGTTGTCGGCGAGCCCCCGCAGGGCGGCGAGCGGCTGGTTCAGCTCGTGGGTGATGCCCGCCGCCATCTGGCCGAGCGTGGCCATCTTGGCGGCCTGGACCAGCTCGCCCTGGGTCTCCCGCAGGTCGCCCTCGGCACGGGTCCGCTCCTCGATCTCCCCCGCGAGCCTGAGATTGGCCGCGCTCAGGTCGGCGGTGCGGGCCGCGACCTTGGCCTCCAGCTCGCGCTGCGCCGCGCGGTTCTCGCGCACCCGCCGCAGGTGCTGGCTGCCGTAGAGGCCGATCAGGCCGAGCACGACCAGCGTCAGGATCGCGCCGACGCGGGCGCTGCGCCCGGCGATGGCCACCGGCGCGGCGTCGGCGAAGAGCAGCAGCGTCCAGCCATAGGCCGACACCGCTTTCTCCTCGAACAGGGCGCGGCTGCGCGGCACCACCTCGGAATGCTCGACCAGGGGCGCGCCGCCGACCGTCTCCGCCCGGCCGAGATCGATCGGCGGGTAGGTCTCGCGCCCGTACTGACGCGTGCGCGCCATCTGCGCGCGGGCGGCCTCGTCGAGGGGTTTCGTCGCGTGGAACTTGAGGGCGGGGTCGGAGGCGAGGAAGACGATGCCGTTCTCGTCGGCGACCAGCACGCGGTCGGTGCCCTCGCGCCAGATCGCCTCCAGCGGATCGAGGCTGACCTTGGTCGCCACCACGCCGCGCACCGCGCCGTCGATGATGACGGGGGCGCTGATGAAGTAGCCGGGCACCCCGGTCACGGTGCCGATGGCGTAGAACCGCCCGGTGCGCCCCGCCCGCGCTTCGGTGAAGTAGGGCCGGTAGGAGAAATCCTGGCCGACATAGCTCTGGGACGTTTCCCAGTTCGAGGCGGCGATGGTCAGGCCCGAGGGGATCAGCAGGTAGACGACGCCGCCCCCCGCATCGCGGCTCAGCCGCTTGAGGTAGGCGTTGACGGTGGCGACCTGCGCCGCGTCGTCGGGCGCGGCCAGCACCTGCCGGACCCGGGGGTCGAGGGCGGCCGCCGCCGGCAGGAAGCCGAAGCGCTCGATCGCGCCCTCCAGGGTCTGCGCGTAGATCTCCGCCCGCTGGCGGGCGTCGGCGGCGAGGCTCGCGGCCACCCGGTCCTCGGCCACGTCGCCCGCCTTGATCACGACGAGGAGAGCCGCGACCGCGAGGGCGGCGAGGAGCAGGACGCGCACGGCCTTGGCGCGAGGGAACGGGATCACTCTCATGGATCAGACGGGGCTTTGCGCCGCCGCCGTAATGAATGGCGGGCGGGCTCGGAGCCTAACATGTCGGCGTCGCGCTCTGGATTGCTTCGCCTGCCGGCTCGCAATGACGGAAAGGCAACGCATGCTCCGTCATTGCGAGGCAAAGCCGAAGCAATCCAGCGGCACGCCGGCGGCCGATCTCGCGCCGCGGCCTGGAAAGCCGCGGCGGCGAGGCTCAATCCGTCGTCAGCCCCTTCATCTCCACCTCTTCGAAGCGGTGCTGCTCGGCGGTGACGAGGGCCGAGAGGTCGCGCTTCAGGGCGTTGAAGGCGGCCGAGGCGCTGTCGCGCGGGCGCGGCAGCTCGACCCGGATGTCGCGCTTGATCGTGCCGGGGCGGTAGGTCAGCACCACGATGCGGTCGGCCAGATAGATCGATTCCTCGATCGAGTGGGTGACGAACACGATGGTCTTGCCGGTCGCCGCCCAGATGCGGAGCAGCTCGTCCTGAAGCGAGCGGCGAGTCAGGGCGTCGAGGGCGCCGAAGGGCTCGTCCATCAGCATCACCGGGCTGTCCAGCGCCAGAACGCGGGCGATCGCCACCCTCTGGCGCATGCCGCCGGACAGGTCCTTGGGGAAGCGGTCGCGGAACTCGGCCAGCTTGAGCATGTCGAGGAGTTCGGCCACCCGCGCCTCGATCGCGGCGCGGGTGGCCGAACT
>NZ_BPRD01000030.1 GCF_022179745.1 Methylorubrum podarium | reverse complement strand
CCCACGCGATCGACCGGAGACCGGGTGAGACTCATCTTACGCCGTGGCGTCGCGATGCCCTTGGTAGACGTCCTCTGGAAGCAATGGGCGCCGGCTTCGCACTGCGACAGCGGCCGGCCCCGGGCCGGCGGGAACACCCCACAGCCCTTCGCAGTCGAGGCGCACCTTGCCATGTAAAACGATCGCTTTACATCGCCGGGCATGGACAAGCGTGCCGAGATGATCGCGGGCGCCGCCCGCATCTTCGAGACCGACGGGTTCCGCGGCGTGGGCGTCGATCGGCTGCTGACGCCGTCCGGCTCCTCCACCCGCACCCTCTACAAGCATTTCGGCTCCCGCGACGGGCTGGTGATCGCGGTCCTGGCGGCGCGGCACCAGGCGTTCATGGACCGGCTCCGGGCCGAGGCCGACGAGACGGATCCCGTCGGCTCGCTGTTCGAGACGCTGCGCCGCTGGCTGGAGACGCACGGGGCGCGGGGCTGCATGCTCCTGCGCGCCCGCAGCGAGTACGCCGCGGCCAGCACCGCGATCGTCGCCCTCGTCGAGGGGCAGAAGCGCGCGTTCCGCGAGGCGATCGCCCGCCGCGTCGAGGCCGTGCTCGGTCGCGCCGATCCCGGTCTGACCCTTCAGGTCTGGCTCCTGTTCGAGGGCGCCACGGCGGCGGCGAGCGTCGCCGATTCCGCGGTGATCGACGAGGCCGCGCGGGCCGCGCGGGCGCTGGCCGAGATCGCGCGCGGCGCCCGTCCGTGACCGGCCGCCTCAACCTGGTCGCGGCCTCCTTCGCCCTGACCGCGCTCGCCTACGGCCTGGCCCGCTTCGCCTACGGCCTGCTGCTGCCCCGGATCCGCGACGACCTCGCGCTGAGCACGAGCGCCGCCGGGTGGATCGGCGGCGGTGCCTTCGCCGCCTACTGCCTCGGCATCGTCCTCGCCTTCCTCCTCGGCCGACGGCTCGGCCCGCGCCGGGTGGCGATGCTCGCGGGGCTCGCCGCCACGGCCGGCATGGCGCTCGCGGCCGCCGCCGCGTCCGGCCGGGTCCTCGGTCTGGCGATCACGCTCACGGGCCTGAGCACGGGGCTGGCCTCGCCGCCGCTCGCCGCGGCCGTGACCCGGCGGTTCGACGTGGGGGATCGCCCGAAGGCGAACGGGGCGATCAATGCCGGCACGGCGGCGGGGATCGTTCTCTCGGGGCTCGCGACCCTCGCCACCGCGGGCGCGTGGCGCGAACTCTACGCCGTGTTCGCCGGGCTCGGCGGCATCGTCACGCTCTGGCTCCGGTTCGCCCTGCCCGCGGGCGCGGCCGGACCGGGGCCGGCCGGGTTTCCGCGCGCGATCCTGACGCGTCCCGGCCTGGCGGGCCTGTGTGCCGGCGCCTTCCTGATGGGCCTGTCGAGCACCGCGATCTGGACCTTCGGCGCGGACATCCTGCGCGGCGGCCTCGCCTTCTCCGGACGGCAGGTCGCGCTGGCCTGGATCGTCCTGGGATGCGGCGGCAGCCTCGGCGCCGCGACCGGCCTCCTCACCGCGCGGTTCGGCACCGGCCGGGTCCATCGCCTCGCCCTGCTCGGCATGGCGCTCGGCGAGATCGCGCTGGCCCTCGGATCGACCCTCGGATCGACGCTCGGGGCGGCCGCGGGCCCGTCCATCCCCGCCCTCGGCTTCGCCGCGATGGGCCTGTTCGGCACCGCCTACATCGTCGCGAGCGGGACATTCCTGATCCAGGGCATCCACCGGCTTCCGGATCGCCCCGATCTCGGCCTCGGCATCCCCTTCCTGACGCTCGCCGTCGGCCAGACCGTCGGCGCGCCCCTGTTCGGAAGCCTGACGGAGACGGCGGGTCCGGGGATCGCCCTGCTCGCCTTCGCGGCGATCGCCGGAGGCGCGACGGTGTTTCCGGCCGCCGGCCCGCCGCTCACCCCGAGAGGTGCCCCAGCGCCTCCCGGGCGAGCGCCGGAGTGAGCGGCTTCACGGCGAAGCGGACCCCCTCGGGGAGCGCGCCGGGGGCGGGGGAGGGGCCGTCCGAGAGGGCGATGAGCGCCAGGTCCGGCCGGTGCCGGGCGATCTCGTGCACCAGGGCGAAGCGGGTCTCGGCCCCCCGCAGGTCGGCATCGACGACGACGAGGCGCAGCATCCCGTGGCGCTCGATCTGGCGGAAGGCGGTCTGCGCGCTCCACGCCTCCAGCACCTCGAACCCGGCCCCGGCCAAGAGATCCGCCGTCTCGATGCGCCGACCCGTCTCGCTTTCCACGACGAGAGCCAGCGGCCGCCCGTCGCCGTGCGGGGCAGGGGAAGCGGGCAGGTCCATGAAGCGTCCCGGATGTCCTCGGCGCGGGCCTCAAGCGTCCTGCCGACAAGTGGCGAGCGGCCGGTTCGTTGCCCCGCCGCGTCGCTTTTCGCGCTATTCTTTTTCGAGAAGACCTTTCAGGGGTGCCCGGATCCGGCACGTCACCCCCTCCGGCGCGTAGGTCATCCGCGTCTCGCCGCCGACCGCGCCGGAGAATCCGCGCTCGATCAGGCGCGAGCCGAAGCCCTTGCGCGTCGGGGCCGCGACCGGCGGCCCGCCGCTCTCGGCCCAGGTCAGCGTCACGACCGGCTCGGCCTCCCGCGCCCCGTCCGGCACATCATCCTGCAGGTCGTCCAGCGACGCGTCGGACATATCCTCGCGCCAGCGCAGGTGCGAGACGCTCCAGTCCACGCCGACGCGCCCGCCCGGAACCGAGAAGGCGCCGTACTTGGCGGCGTTGGTGGCGAGTTCGTGGATCATCAGGGCGAGCGACAGGGCGGCCTTCGGGCCGACTTCCAGGGCCGGACCGGACAGGTGGATGCGGCCCGGCTCGCCGTCGTCGTGGATCGCCAGCGCGCCGGCGATCACCGCCTCCAG
>NZ_BPRD01000029.1 GCF_022179745.1 Methylorubrum podarium | reverse complement strand
TGTCGGCGATGGGCGTGTTTCTGACCATCTTGGTCACCTGCGCGATCTGGATCGCGACCGGATGGCCGCACGGGTCGGCCGCCCCGATGATGGCGGCGGTGGGATGTAGCTTCTTCGCGGCCCAGGACGACCCCGCGCCTTTTATCGTCAGCTTCGCCAACTCGGCCATCCTCGGCGCCCTCGGGGCGGGACTCTACCTGTTCGCGGTCCTGCCGCTGGCCACCACGTTCGAGATGCTGGTCCTGGCGTTGGCCCCGGCCCTCCTGACCTGCGGGGTCTTCATGGCGCAGCCGAAGACGGCGCCCCTGGCGATGGGCGCCGCGGTCAACGGCTCGGCCATGATCGCCCTCCAGGGAAGCTACACGGGCGACTTCGCCGCCTTTGCCAACTCCTCCGTCGCGGTCATCGTCGGGATGTGGGTCGCCGCCATCGTCACGCGCCTCATCCGCTCGGTCGGCGCCGATTGGTCGGCGCGGCGCCTGCGGGTCATCAACCGCCGCAGCCTCGCTCGTGCCGCCGAGCGCCAGGGCGCGCAGAACGGTCTCGAACTCGCGGCTCTGATGCTCGACCGGGTCGGCCTGATCGCACCGCGGCTGGCCGCCCTGCCGTCGGACGACGCGGAGTGGACGGCCGACCTCCTGGCCGAGGTCCGTGTCGGCATCAACATCGTGGAGCTGAGGCGCGACCGCCAGCAGTTGTCGAATCCGGCGCGGGAGGCCGTCGAGACTCTTCTCGGTGCGTTGACGCGCCATTTCGGGGTCAAGGAGGAGCCCACCCCCGGCCTGCTCGACGCCATCGACGGGGCGCTCGATGCCGTATCTCTCGATGCGCGGCGGGCCCCCGGCCGGGCGGCGCTGATGGGTCTCGTCGGCATCCGGCGCGGCCTGTTCCCCGATGCGCCGCCCTATCGTCCGACCCTCCCTTCGACCACGCATCCAGAGCTCGCGGCATGAGGGGTGAACTCGACCTCTACGGTGTCTTCGTGCCGAGTCTGGCCGCCTGGATGCTGCTCGCCTTCGCCGTCAGCCTCGCCCTGAGGGGCGTGCTGGCCCGGACGGGGTTCTATCGCCTTGTCTGGCACCGGCCTCTGTTCGATCTCGCGCTCTACGTCGTGCTCCTCGGCATCGTCGTCTCCATCGCGGTGCCTTTCACCTCCTGATCGGCGGGCGTGTCCGGCTGCCCGGCCACGCCTCAGACCTTCCGGATGAACTCCATGCCTCGGTTGCTCGCCCACTCGTTCCGCGTCCTCGTCACCCTCGGGATGGTCGCCGTCGCCATCGTCGTCGGCCTCGCCCTGTGGGACTACTACATGGAGGCTCCCTGGACCCGGGACGGGCGGGTGCGAGCCGACGTGGTGCAGGTGGCTCCTGACGTCTCCGGCCTCGTCACTGAGGTGCTGATCGCCGACAACCAAGTGGTGAAGCGGGGTGACGTCCTCTTCCGCATCGACCCCGATCGCTTCGCACTGGCCCTGCGCCAAGCCGAGGCGGTCGTCGAAGGGAAGAAGGCGACCGCCGCGCAGGCTTCGGCGGACTACGCCCGCTACCTGAAGCTGAGCGACGCCGCGGCGTCCCAGCAGCGGGTCGAGGCCGCGCAGGCGGCGGACTTGGAGGCCAAGGCTGCTTATGGCCGAGCGACGGCAGACCGTGACCTCGCCAAGCTCAATCTCGACCGCTCCGCCGTGAAGGCCTCGGTCAACGGACGCATCACCAACATGGGCCTGCGGCCCGGCACCTACGTCTCGACCGGCCACGGCGTGATGGCCCTGATCGACAGCGACACCCTGCGGGTCGAGGGCTATTTCGAGGAAACCAAGCTGCCGCGCATCCATGTGGGCGACAAGGCCCGCATCCGCCTGATGGGCGAGAAGGGTGAGCTGACCGGCCATGTGGAGAGTTTTGCGGGTGGCATTGAAGACCGCGAGCGAACGGCAGGCTCAAACCTTCTCGCCAGCGTCAACCCGACCTTCGCCTGGGTCCGGCTCGCCCAACGCATCCCGGTGCGGATCAAGCTGGACGACAATCCGGACGAGACGCGGCTGGTCGCAGGCCGGACCGCGACGGTCGTGATCGATCCCGAGGGCGAGCCCCCCCGTTTCAGCCTGTTCGGATACTAGAGCTTTGTCCGTGATCTCCGGGTCACGGAAGAGGCTTTAAGTGATTGATTTCAGCACTTTCCTCATCAGAGTCGGCGATCACCTCATTCGAAAATGCCCTCGCATGAGGCGCCGAGCTGACCGTCCGAGAGGACATCGCCTGCTCGGGAACGGCCCGTAATTCCGATCTTCGCAAGCGGATAAAGTCCAAGCCCCTGAACCGAGGAGCTTGTCAGGCCCGAAGTCGCTACTGCCCAGCGACAACCGGATCCCCCGCAATACGGCTCCGGATTGATTCCTTCGGTGCTGCTTCCCGTCATTCCGGGGCGCCGACGACGAACCCGGACCCGAAGGGGCGCGACGGAGACGTGCAAACCACCCGCGATGCCACGCTGAGCCGCGCATCTCGGGTGGATCCCGGGATCCGTTGCCCGGCCCCGGGATGACGGGGGTTGCAGGCTGAACCGAACCCATCAACCGGAGCCCGGATTACACCGAGATACTAGTGAGGCGGGGGCGTCCCCTGCTTCGCCGTCGATGACGGGATTAATCCGCCTTGGGCTTGCGAAGGCGATGGACTTGCCACGTCAGCATCATGCTCGACGCCATCAAGGCAGCGTGCAGCAGGTGGGTGAGAAGCGACCCGTCGTGCATCGGCTCAATCCCGCGGACCTGGTGTTGCCAGGACGACGGGTGGACGAGGCAACAATCGGGCCAATACCCACCCAGGCACGGCACACCGTTGCGTAGCCGGCAGGGTCGGACCTGGGCGACCGCCTACGCCGGGACCGGGCCGGGAAGCGCGAGGGTCTTGGCGGAGAGCAGGCGCGCCAGGGTCGCGAGCAGATCGGTCTGGGTGATGATGCCCAGCACGCGGCGGCCCCCGTCCACCACGACCACCGCATGGGTGCGGCGGTCGGTCAGCGAAGAGGCAAGCGCGACGACCGGCTCGTCCGGTCCGGCTGTTTGGGCCTCGGACATCACTTGCGGGATGCCCCGCGCGCCGTGTCGCATCAGTTCGCGCAGGCCGAGCGTACCCGCCAGCCGGCCGGCTCCGTCCACCACGGGCAACGTCCGGATGTTGTGCGCGATCAGGAGCTCCCGCGCGCCCTCGGCGCTGCCGTCGAGACCGATGGTGACCACGTCCCGCGACATGATCTCGGCGCAGGTGAGGTCGCCCTGCGAGCGCACGAGCGCCTGAAGTTCGACCTGGCGGAGGAGCCGGTCGAGGTCGGCGCGGTCGATGTCCAGCGTCTCGTGGAGCTCGACGAGGGCGGCATCCACGTCTTCCTGGCGAAAGCCGACACGCAGCTGTGGGGGCAGGTCCGCCGTCCCGTGCGTGTTGACCGGCGACGGCGTTGGAACGTGCGGGTAGTTGCGACGCGAGATCTTGTGGAAGGCGACGCCGAGCGCGACCAGGATAACCGAGTTCACGCAGACCGGAAACAAGGGGAACAGGAAGCCGGCGGAGGTGACGGTCGGGCCGCCGATAAGCGCCGTCAGCGCGGCCGCGCCTCCGGGCGGGTGCAGGGAGCGGGTGAGCGACATCGCGGCGATGGCCAGCGACACGCCGACGCCGATCGCCACGACCGGGTCCGGGATGAAGCGGACGGCCAGTACGCCCATGAAGGCCGAGATCGTGTTGCCGCCGATAATGGACCACGGCTGCGCCAACGGGCTCGCGGGCACGGCGAACAGCAGGACCGCCGAGGCGCCGATCGGGGCGACGATGAGCGGGATGTCAGGACCCTGGCCGAAAAACCAGCCGCAGATCAGGCCGGTCAGCGTAATGCCCACCAGCGCCCCGAGGCACGCGACCATACGCTCCCGCAGGGTCGCACCCGCCAGGATCGGCCTGAATAGCTGAAACCCGGACGACTTGCCGGGTTGTCGCTCGGGGCTCACGATCTTCGACATCCTCTTGCATCCCTTGCTTGCCGGCTGGGCTCGAGGCGCCCATTCGGAGGGCAAGTGCTCGGCTTGTCGGCACAGCGCTCTGGTATACCAAATAACGGTGTACGGATCGCCTCCGAAATTGCAACGCGCTGAGGCACCGTGCCTGCTAACGTGGCAGTTCGGACCTGCGACCGGTCGATCGGCGAAGGGAGACGTCGTCGCCTACACGTTTCTCGTCGCCGCTGCCGTGCTCGGCTGCGCTCATGTCGTGGGGCTGTGCGGGGGCAAGCCGAATTCGGCTACCCGAGGTCAGGTCGCCATACTCTAGGGGTGACGGCATTCCTTGCCGCCGCTGGCTGCGTGCTCGAACGTCGTTGTCGGAACGAAGGCTCTGAAGTCCCGAAGATAGGATTTGACCGAGTGCTCCGCCCAGGCCTCCATCAACCGCTCCGTGTAGCCGATCGGTAGCCTGTCGATTTAAGCGCGCAAGGTCGATCTGGAAGCCATCAAGAACCCTGCGTAAATGCCCCCGAGGCTTCACAGTACTGTTGTGGAACGCCGCTAGCCAGACACTCGGCTGGCATACCACGAAACGCTGAGTCCGGGCCTTGAGCGTCCCCTCCCCGGGGACGTCGGCACCGCGGCGTCTCTCCGCATCCGGCCGAGGATCAACCCTTGGCCTCGCATCGAGCGACATCAACGCTCGGCCTGCACGGCTGCCTGGAGATGGACATGGCCACGAGCCTCGCCGCCGGCGACATCGCTTTCGTCGGGTACGACGCGGACAATCCCGACGACTTCGCGTTCGTCATCCTACGCGACATCGAGGCCGGCACGACCATCACCTTCACCGACAACGGCTGGAGCACCACCACCAACGCGCTCCGGACCACCGAGGGCAGCTACACCTACACGGCCCCGACGGCACTCTCCGCCGGCACGGTGATCCACCCCACAGCCGACAGCGCGGCGGGAGGGGCGAACACGCCCGTCTACACGTCCACCGACGCTCCCAATTTCTCGTTCAACACGGACGGTGACCAGATCATCGCCTACCAGGGCAGCGCGGCGAACCCGACGCTCCTCTACGCCATCAACGTCGCCGACGGCACCGGCACCTTCGCGGCGAACGGCACCAACGCCAGCACCTCGGCGCTTCCGCCGGGCCTCGTCCTCGGGCAGACGGCCGTGGCGCTGGGCGCCGATAACGGCCGCTACAACGGCACCTTCTCGGGCACGCGCGATCAACTGCTGACGGCGATCGGCACGGCCGGATCCTGGAATCAGGACAACGCGATCCGCATCGGGGCCGGCAGCTACAACGCCTTCACGGTGACCGGTACGGCGGTCGTCCCGAGCCTGTCGATCGGCGACGTTCAGGTGAGCGAGGGCGATACGGGCACCAAGCAACTCGTCTTCACCGTGTCCTTGAACGCGCCCGCGCCCACCGGCGGCGTCACGTTCGATATCGCGACCGCGGACGCCACCGCCACCGCCGGGAGCGACTACGTCGCCCGCGCCGTCACGGGCCAGACCATCGCGGCGGGCCAGACCAGCGCGACCTTCGCGGTGGACATCCTCGGCGACACCGCGGTCGAACCCACCGAGACCTTCTCGGTCGCGGTCTCCAACGTCGTGGGAGCGACCGTGGCGGACGGCCAGGGCGTCGGCACGATCCTCACCGACGACATCGGCACCCGCGTCAACGGCATCACGATCTTCGATGCGGCGCCCTCGCTCCAGGGTCTCTCCGGCGCCACCGCCACGGCGGCGCCCATCCCGACGAACGCGCTGCAACTGGTGCGGCTCGGCGCCTACGCCACCACGAACGATCCGGCGACGCAGGCGGCGCCCAACGCCGAAGTGGTGGCCTACGACTCGACGACAAGCCGCTTCTACATCCAGAACACCAACGAGGGCCGCATCGAGATCGTCGCGCTCGACGCCGCCGGCACCCTGAGCAAGACCGGCGAGATCCTGCTCACGGGTCTGGAACAGTACGGCTCGGTCAACTCGGTCACGGTCTTCAACGGCCTCGTGGCCGTCGCCTACGCCAACACCACCGGCGACGCGCCGGGCCGGGTCGCCCTGTTCAACGCCGACGGCAGCCTGCTGCGCTCCCTCACCGTCGGCGTCGGACCCGACCAGCTCACCTTCACCCGCGACGGCGGCCGGATCCTCGTCGCCAACGAGGGCGAGCAGGCCACCGCCGGCAGCAACCCGGTCGGCGGGATCTCGATCATCGACGTCTCGGGCGGCGCGGCCAACGCCGCGGTGACCGCGACCGTCGGGTTCGACGGCCTCAACGGCAGCGAGGCCGCCCTGCGCGCCCGCGGCCTCGCCATCACGCCGGGGAACAGCGCGGCGGCCGACATCGAGCCCGAATACATCGCGATCTCGCCCGACAACCGCTTCGCCTACGTCACCCTGCAGGAGGTGAACGGCGTCGCCATCATCGATCTCGCCAATCCCGGCACGGCGCCGATCGCGATCCAGCCGCTGGGCGCGGTCAACCACTCCCTGGCCGGCAACGAGTTCGACGCCTCCGATCGCGACGGCCCGAACGGGTCCACCTCGATCCGCATCGCCGCGGCCCCCGCCAACGCGCCGATCTACGGCCTGCTCCAGCCCGATGCCGTGGCCTCGTTCGCGACCGGCGGCGCGACCTACTTCGTCACCGCCAACGAGGGCGATCAGCGGGTGATCGGCGGCGCCGACGATTCCGGCGACGTCGCCCGCCTGAGCAGCATCGCCAACAGCCGCCTGACGCCTGAGCTCCAGCTCCTCAAGGCCGACCCGGCCTATGCCCGCCTCAACGTGCTGCTGCGCACCGGCGACACCGACAACGACGGCGTGATCGACCAACTCCACACGCTGGGCGGGCGCGGCATCTCGATCTTCCGCCAGAACGACGACGGCACCGTCACCAAGGTCCGCGAGACCGGCGGCGAGTTCGAGAAGATCTTCGCGCAGATCGCGCCGGAGCGGTTCAACAACGATCAGGTCGCGGCCAACACGCCGGACGACCGCTCGGACAACAAGGGGCCGGAGCCCGAGGGCATCACCATCGGCACCGTCAACGGCCGGATCTACGCCTTCATCGGCCTGGAGCGGCAGAGCGGCGTCATCGTCTACGACGTCACCGATCCGGCCAACGCCTCCTACGTCTCCTACGTCCCGCCGCTTCCCGGTGCCACGACCGACCTCGGCCCGGAGGTGCTGAGCTTCATCGCCGCCGACCGCAACCCGACCGGCACGCCGCTGCTCGTCAGCGCCAACGAGGTCGCCAACGGCGGCGCCGTCCTCTACGCCGCCCTGCCCCAGGGCTTCACCCAGGAGGTCGGGTTCGCCGCGAACTCCCTCGCCGTCAGCCGCCCGGAGGGCAATGCGGGCGAGACGGTCTTCACCTTCACGGTGGAGCGCAGCAACGGGACGCTGGGCGCCGTCACCTTCACCGCCGAACTCGCCGGCACCGGCGCCAACGCGGCCAACGGCGCCGACTTCACCGGTGCGCCGGGCCTGCCGCTGACGATCACCGGCACGATCCCCGCGGGTGCCGCCTCCGCGCAGGTGAGCGTCAGCGTCCAGGGCGATGCCCTGCCGGAGGCCGACGAGGCCTTCGCCCTGACCCTGCGCTCGGCCGCCTCGAACCAGACCGGCATCGCCGCGTCCGTGCGCCCCGCGGCCGCCGCCGCGACCGGCACCATCGTCAACGACGACGTGAGCCTGATCTCGGCGGTTCAGGGCGCCGGGGCGGCGAGCCCGCTCGTCGGCCGCACCGTCACCGTCGAGGCGATCGTCGTCGGTGATTTCCAGAACGGCGATGCCGACGCCAAGCGCAATCTCGGCGGCTTCTACCTGCAGGAGGAGGCGACCGATCAGGACGGCAACCCGCTGACCTCGGAGGGCGTGTTCGTCTACGAGGGCACCGGCAACCGCCTCGTCGATCTCAACGAGGGCGACCGCGTCCGCGTCACCGCCACCGTCACCGAATTCAACGGCGAGACGCAGCTCACCGTCCGGGATGCCGCGGCGATCCAGGTCGTGACGCCCGGCGCGCTGACGCCGGCTCAGGTGAAGGCCTCCGCCGTGGCGGTCGACCTGCCGGCGACGGGCACGATCGGCACCGGCACCACCGCCCAGCCCGATCTCGAGCGCTACGAGGGCATGCTGGTCCGCATCCCGCAGACCCTCTCGATCACCGAGCAGTTCAACCTCGACCGCTTCAACGAGATCCGTCTCGCGGCCAGAGGGCGGCCCGAGACCTTCACCAACGAGTTCGAGCCGAATTCGGCGGCCTACGCCGCCTACCTCGCCCAGACGGCGGCGCGCTCGATCACCTACGACGACGGGCAGAACACCCAGAACCTGCCGGTGGAGAACCTCGACGGCTTCGGTCCGACCTACGGCACGGCCACCGCGCCGCGGATGGGCGACACCGTCACGGGGCTGACGGGCACCCTCGGCTTCGGTCCGACCAACGCCTTCCGGGTGCGCGCCATCGACGACGGCGACAACCGCTTCACGACGGCCAATCCGCGGCCCGCCGAGCCCGACCCGGTCGGCGGCACGCTGAAGGTCGGCAGCCTCAACGTCCTCAACTACTTCACCACCCTCGATACCGGGAGCTCCGCCCGCACGGCGATCGGCCAGCAGCCGCGGGGCGCCAACACCCCCCAGGAACTGGCGCGCCAGACCGAGAAGCTCGTCACCACCCTGATCGCCACCGGCGCCGACGTGCTCGGCCTGACCGAGCTGGAGAACCAGTTCCGTCCGGGCGATCCGGGCAACGCGCTCGAATACCTCGTCGGTCAGCTCAACCTGCGCGCGGGCGCCGGCACCTACGCCTACGTCAATCCGGGCGCCCAGCTCGACCAGGGCCAGTTCCTCGGCGGCGACGCGATCGCGGTCGGCTTCATCTACAAGCCGAGCAAGGTCAGCGTGTCGATGAACACCACGATCGAGAAGCTCGACGACGCGGATGTGGCGGCCTTCAACCCGGCCCTGCTCCAGCAGAGCACCCTCGGGCACATCTTCAACGGCGTGAACACCAGCCGCGCCTCGCTTGCGGTGACCTTCAACGAGATCGCCACCAACGAGAACTTCACCGCGGTCATCAACCACTTCAAGTCGAAGAGCGGTGCCGGGACCGGGGCGGATGCCGACCAGGGCGACGGCCAGGGCGGCTGGCAGCAGCAGCGCGAACTCGCGGCGACGGCGCTCGCCCAGTGGGTCTCGCTGCGGCCGACGGGCAGCCAGGACAGCGACACGATCCTGCTCGGCGACTTCAACGCCTACATCAAGGAGGATGCCCTCGACATCCTCAAGGCGTCGGGCTTCACCAACCTCGCCGAGGACCGGCTTTCCAACCCCTATTCCTACGTCTTCGACGGCGCCTACGGCGCCCTCGACCACGGCTTCGCCAACGCGAGCCTGAACCGTCAGGTCACCGGGGTCACCGAGTGGCACGTCAACGCCGACGAGGCGGACGCCATCGACTACAACCTCGATTTCGGCCGTCCCGCCAGCTACTTCGACGGCCGCACGCCGGCGCGCGAATCCGACCACGACCCCGTCCTCGTCGGCCTGCGCCTCGACCAGACCGCGCCGGTCCTCGTCGCGGCGACGCCCGCCGACAATGCCGCCAAGGTGGCGCCGGGCGCCGACATCGTCCTGCGCTTCAGCGAGGCGGTGCGGGCCGGGACCGGCAGCATCACCCTCACCGACGGCGCGGGCGACACCCGCACCATCGCGGTCTCCGACACCGCCCAGGTCCGGATCACCGGCGACACGGTCACGATCAATCCGAGCGCCGACCTGCGGCCCGGCACCGCCTACGACGTGATCGTGCCCGCCGGCGCCTTCACCGACACCACCGGCAACGCCTTCGCCGGGATCGCTCAAGACAATCTCGATTTCACCACGGAGCAGGCCGCCCCCATGACCTACACGCTTCAGATCCTGCACGCCTCGGACTGGGAAGGCGGCCTGCTCGCGACGCAGCGGGCGGCGAATTTCGCGGCCATCGTCGACCGGCTTGAGGACACGACCCCGAACTCGATCACGCTCTCGACGGGCGACGGCTGGATCCCGAGCCCGTTCTACATCGCGGGCGCCGACCCGCAGATGGCGGCGACCTATAACGGGGTCTACAACCAGTTCTTCGGGCTCTCGGGCGCCAACGCCTACGGCCGCCTCGCCGCTTCCCCGGGCCGCGCCGACATCACCATCCAGAACATCATCGGCGTCCAGGCGGCGGTGTTCGGCAACCACGAGTTCGATGCGGGGCCGACCGAGGTCGCCAACATCATCGGCGCCAATCTCGGCACCGCGGCGGGCGCCGCCGACGACACCTGGGTCGGCTCGCTGTTCCCCTACCTCTCGACCAACCTGAACTTCTCCCGCGAGGCCGCTCTGTCGGGCCTCGTGCATCGCGACGGCGACCTCGCCACCTTCGCGCAGACCGGCCCGACCTCGACCCAGACCGGCACCGGCGCGGACAAGATCGCCAAGTCGACGGTCATCGTCGAGAACGGCGAGCGGATCGCCTTCATCGGCGCCACCACGCAGGTCGAGCCGCTGCTGACCACCCTCGGCAACGTCACGGTGGACGGCTTCACCGGCCGTGACGAGATCGCGCTGCTGGCCAGCCAGATCAACGCCGAGGTCGACCGGGTGCTCGCGGCCAATCCCGGCCTCAACAAGGTCATCGTCGGCACCCACCTGCAGCAACTCGCCAACGAGCAGGCCCTGGCGCCGCTCCTGCGCAACGTCGACGTGCTGATCGGCGGCGGCTCGCACACCCTTCTCTCGGACAGCAACGACCGTCTGCTGCCGGGCGACACCAGCGGCGGTGCCTACCCGCAATTCTTCACCAACGCCTCCGGCCAGACCCTGGCCCTGGTGAACACCGCCTCCGAATATTCCTATGTCGGCCGGCTCAACGTCACCTTCGACGATCAGGGCAACGTCATCCGCAACTTGATCACCCCGGACAATTCCGGTGCGGTCGCGGTCGATGACGCCACGGTGGCGCAGCTCTGGGGTTCGACGGCGGCCGCCTTCACCCCCGGTTCCAAGGGCTACCTCGTGCGCGAGGTGATCGAGGGCCTGGACGCCAACAACGACGGCATCCAGGAGACCGCCGGCGTCGCCGACATCATCCGCCAGCAGGACGGCAACATCCTCGGCCGCACCAGCGTGTACCTCGAAGGTCGCCGCGGCGAGGTCCGCACCGAGGAGACCAACCTCGGCGATCTGAGCGCCGACGCGAACCTCTGGTACGCCAAGCAGTACGACAACACGGTCACCGTCTCGATCAAGAACGGCGGCGGCATCCGCGACTCGATCGGCTCGTTCTCGACGGCCGGCGGCGGCACCGCCGAGCTTCCCCCCGCCGCCAACCCGTCGGCGGGCAAGGCGGCCGGCGACATCTCCCAGCTCGACGTCACCAACTCGCTGCGCTTCAACAACGCGCTCGCCATGGTCACCGTCACCGCCGCCGAACTGGAGCGGGTGCTCGAACACGCCGTCTCGTCGGTCGCCCCGGGCGCGACGCCGGGTGCCTTCCCGCAGATCGGCGGCATCAGCTTCTCGTTCGACGCGACCCGGCAGGCCCAGACGCTCGACGTCAACGGCAACGTCACCCAGGAGGGTCGCCGCATCATCTCGGCGGCGATCGTCGATGCCGACGGCTACCTCGTCGACACCCTGGTGCAGAACGGCCAGCTCGTCGGCGACGCGAACCGCAGCATCCGCGCCGTGACCCTCGACTTCCTGACCACGGGGACGAGTTCGGCCCCGGGCCTGGGCGGCGACAACTATCCCTTCCCGGCCTACGGCGAGAACCGCGTCGCGCTGAGCAACGCCGCGCCGACCTCGCTGCCCAACACCGAGACCTTCTCGGCGCAGGGCACCGAGCAGGACGCCATGGCCGAGTATCTCAAGGCCTTCTACACCGTGACGCCCTACGGCCAGGCCGATACCGGACCCGCCGCCGACACGCGGATCCAGAACCTCGCCGTCCGCGGCGACAGCGTCCTCGCCCGCGGCGTCAGCGGGCTCGGAACGGGCGGCAACGACGTGCTGCAGGGAACCGCCTTCGCCGACCGCCTCTCCGGCGGTGCGGGCGACGACATCCTCACCAACAGCGCGGGCGACGACATCCTGTCCGGCGGGCGCGGCACGGACACGCTCGTCTTCAACTCGTCCTTCGCGTCCATCACCGTCACGGACGTCGGCGGCATCACCGCCATCACCGGGCCGGAGGGCCGCGATCTCGTCAGCGGGTTCGAGCGCTACCTGTTCTCGGATGCGACGATCGTCGTGAACGACGGCAAGCCGCTGGTCGACGACCTCTACTATCTGGCCCGCAACAAGGACGTGTTCCAGGCCGGCCAGGACGCCGACACCCACTTCGCCCAGTACGGTGCCCGCGAGGGCCGCGACCCGAACGCCTTCTTCTCGACCAAGGGCTACCTGGCGGCCAATCCCGACGTGCGGGCCTCCGGCGTCAACCCGCTCGACCAGTACGAGCAGGCCGGCTGGAAGGAAGGCCGCGATCCGGGCGCCCGCTTCGACAACGAGTTCTACCTGGCGGCCAACGCGGACGTGAAGGCCGCCGGCTTGAACCCGCTCGCGCACTACCTGCAGTACGGGCAGAGCGAGGGCCGGGCGATCCACGACGCGATCGGCCGGGCGAGCGACATCCGCGGCGGCTTCGACGCGGAGTACTACCTCCTGTCCAATCCCGACGTGGCCCAGGCCGCGGGCACCGGCAACACCTTCGCCTTCGCCGCCCAGCATTTCGAGCAGTACGGCTGGAAGGAAGGCCGCAATCCGAACTCGGTCTTCGACACCAAGGGCTATCTCGCCGCTTACGCCGACGTGAAGGCGGCGGGCGTCAACCCGCTCACCCACTATGATCAGTACGGCTGGAAGGAGGGCCGCGACCCGTCCGCCTCCTTCGACACCGCCACCTACCTGTCCACCTACAAGGACGTGGCCGCCGCCCAGGTCGATCCGATGCAGCACTTCCTGCAGAACGGCCTCTACGAGGGACGCCTGGACTTCGCCGACGGCGGCTTCCGCTACGGCGCCCTGGTCTAGGGCTCACGCCGGTCGGCTCGCCCCCGAGCCGACCGGACCCGGCTCCAAGGCCGCCCCGCCCCGCCGACTCCGTTCGGACCGCGCGTCTCGCGCGGTCCGCACGCGTTTGAGGCCCCCTGGACCGATCGAAGACACCGCCGCGGCCCATCGAGGATGGGGCGGGCGGGCCGAACCGGGTGATCTCTTCCGCGCCGCGGGCGTTGATCGTGTCCTGGGACAGCGGCCGGAGGGGTCCATCCATGACTAAGCTTTTCATCGCGCGGGTGCGCGGCACGGGCGGCGAGCGCCCGCTGGTGACCGTGAGGGCCGCCGCCGAGGGCGAGGCTCGCCTGTTCGTGGAGGCGGCCTACCCCGAGGACGAGATCGTCGAGATCGCCGAGCCGGGCGAATGGGTGAGCGACAGCGACACCGGGACGCGGAACGGCGACGTCCGCGAGCATCCGGGCACCGCGTGGCAGGCTCCGACGAGCCGGGCCTAGCGCCGGATGGCCTGCCTGCCGGAGGACGTGCGCGCCCTCGCGCTCCTGTTGCCGGAGGCGGTCGAGGGCGCGCATCAGGGCCATCCCGACTTCCGGGTCGGCGGACGGATTTTCGCGACGCTCTGGACCGACGAGGCGCGGGTGGTCGTGAAGCTGACGCCCGAGGCGCAGGCTCACCTGATCGAAGGGGAGCCGGACGCCTTCGAGCCCGTGCCGGGCGCCTGGGGCACGCGCGGCTGGACCAGCCTCGACCTCGACCTGGCCGAGGAAGAGACGCTGCGCGGGGCGCTGCTGACCGCTTGGCGCATCGTCGCGCCGCCCGGTCTCGTCGCCCGCTACGACGGTCTCGCGCTCGATCCGTGAGCGGCGGTCAGCTTCGGAGGCCCGGCGCTTCCTGTCCGGTGCTCGCCACGTATTCGGTGTAGCCGCCCCCGTACTGCCGGATGCCGTTGCCCGTCACCTCGAGCACCCGGTTCGACAGGGCGGCCAGGAAGTGCCGGTCGTGGCTGACGAACAGCATCGTCCCCTCGAAGCCCGAGAGCGCGCCGATCAGCATCTCCTTGGTGGCGATGTCGAGGTGGTTGGTCGGCTCGTCGAGGACGAGGAAGTTCGGCGGGTCGTAGAGCATCTTGGCCATGACCAGCCGAGCCTTCTCGCCGCCGGACAGGACCCGGCACGGCTTCTCCACGTCGTCGCCGGAGAAGCCGAAGCAGCCGGCGAGCGCCCGCAGCGAGCCCTGGCCCGCCTGCGGGAAGCTGCTCTCCAGATCCTCGAACACCGTCAGGTCGCCGTCGAGCAGGTCCATGGCGTGCTGGGCGAAGTAGCCGAGCTTGACGCTGCCGCCGACGGCCACCGTGCCGGCATCGGGCTGGGCCGTGCCGGTGACGAGCTTCAGCAGCGTCGACTTGCCGGCGCCGTTGATGCCCATCACGCACCAGCGCTCCCTGCGCCGGATCGAGAAGTCGAGCCCCTCGTAGATGATCCGGCTGCCGTAGCGCTTGTGCACGCCCTTGAGCATGGCGACGTCGTCGCCGGAGCGCGGCGCCGGCTGGAACTCGAAGGCGACGGTCTGGCGGCGACGCGGCGGCTCCACCCGCTCGATCTTGTCGAGCTTCTTCACCCGGCTCTGGACCTGCGCGGCGTGGCTGGCACGGGCCTTGAAGCGCTCGATGAACTTGATCTCCTTGGCGAGCATCGCCTGCTGGCGCTCGAACTGCGCCTGCTGCTGCTGCTCGTTCAACGCCCGCTGCTGCTCGTAGAAGGCGTAGTCGCCGGAGAAGGTGGTGAGCGTGCCGCCGTCGATCTCGATGACCTTCGTGACGATGCGGTTCATGAACTCGCGGTCGTGCGAGGTCATCAGCAGCGCGCCGTCATAGCCCTTGAGGAAGGATTCGAGCCAGATCAGGCTCTCGAGGTCGAGGTGGTTGCTCGGCTCGTCGAGCAGCATCACGTCCGGACGCATCAGCAGGATGCGCGCCAGCGCCACGCGCATCTTCCAGCCGCCGGAGAGCCGGCCGACATCGCCGTCCATCATCTCCTGGGAGAAACCGAGGCCGGCCAGCACCTCGTAGGCGCGGCCCTCCAGCGCGTAGCCGTCGAGCTCCTCGAACCGGGCCTGCACCTCGCCGTAGCGCTCGACCAGGGCGTCCATCTCGTCGGCGCGGTCGGGGTCGGCCAGAGCCGCTTCGAGCTCCTTCAGCTCGGCCGCGACGATGCTGACGGGGCCGGCGCCGTCCATCACTTCGGCGACGACGGTGCGTCCCGCCATCTCGCCGACATCCTGGCTGAAATAGCCGATGGTGATGCCGCGCTCCGACGAGACCTGGCCCTCGTCGGGCTGTTCCTGCCCGGTCATCATGCGGAAGAGCGTGGTCTTGCCGGCGCCGTTCGGGCCGACGAGGCCGGCCTTCTCGCCCTTCTGCAGGGCAGCCGACGCCTCGATGAAGACGATCTGGCGACCGTTCTGCTTACCGATCTTGTCGAGACGAATCATGCGTCCGCAGGGCCTGGAGAGTGACGGTGGGGGCGGGCTGCCGGGAAACCTGCGAGGGCACTTACGCCAAGCTCGACCCGATCGGAAGGCGGGCGACCGCAACGCAGCGCGGCGGCGACGCCAATGATCGGCCGACCCTTCCCACGGCAGTCCGTCGTGCATCGGACCGACGAGCGTAAAAAAACGGATCTTTGAGACGGGATCCGATTCACAGGTGGTCGTACTCGCGTCACGAACTTACCAACATATGTTGTGAGATGATATTGATGGTTTCTCTCCTTGTAGTTGCTTCTTATTAACCGTCGTTGCCTCACAAATTCGTGATCCGATGTGGTCGGGGCGACCTACGGATACTTCGATACAGTCCCTGCGACGCAGACAGATGCGCTGGTTCACCAATCTCAAGCTCCTCGGCAAGCTGGCCATCCCGGCGGCATTGGTCGCGCTCGTCGCGGCCGGGATCGTCGTTCTGGCGCGAGACACGCTCGACCAGCTGGAGCGAACGACCCAGGACGTCGTGGACGTGCGCGCGGCGCGGGTGATCACGGCGCTGCAGACCGCCCTCGCCATCGACGAGTCGGTGATCAGCGAGAAGAACATCATCCTCGAGACCGATCCGTCCACCCTCGCGGCCCAGCACCGGCGCTTCGAGGAGGCGCGGGAGCGCGCGCTGGCCGGCATGGACCGACTGGTCGCGCTCGCTGATACCGACGCGCGCCGGACCATGCTCGGCGAGGTCAAGGCCACGGTCTCGGGCTTCTTCACGACGATGGAGCGTTCGATCGATCTGGGAATGAAGAACCGGAACGAAGAGGCGGCGAAGGTTTCGTTCGAGGTGGTCCGTCCGGTCCGCGCCAAGGTGATCGACGCCATCCAGAAGCGCATCGCCTCGAACATCAGCGATCTCGAAGAGGCGAAGCGTCAGGCCGGGGAGCTCGGCAAGTCCGCCGCGCTGGCACTGACGGCGATTGCCGTCTCCGGCCTGATCGTCGCCTTCGGCCTGCTCGGTCTGATCGCCGTCGCCGGCGTCGCACGGCCGATCAACCGGCTCGTTCGCGTGCTTCAGCGGATGGCCGAGGGCGAGATCGAGACCGACATCGCCGAGGCGCGCCGCGGTGATGAGATCGGTGCCGTCGCCCGTGCCGTGGAAGGGATCAAGGCCCTCGTCGCGCGCAAGGCCGTCGAGCAGGCCGAACTCCGCCGCGCGGCGGACGAAGCCGCCGCCATCGAGCGCCGCCGCACCATGATCGAGCTGGCCGACGGCTTCGAGCGCGCCGTGGGCGGCGTGGTCGGCATGGTCTCGTCCTCGGCGACCGAGCTGCAGGCCACCGCCCAGCAGATGACCGCCACCGCCACCGAGACGGCGGGCCAGTCGACCACCGTCGCGGCGGCGGCCGAAGAGGCCGCCTCCAACGTCAGCACCGTCGCGGCCGCGGCCGAAGAGCTCGGCGCCTCCGTGCATGAGATCGGCCGGCAGGTCGGCACCTCGGCCGAGATGGCTCAGCTCGCGGTCGGCGAGGCGGACCAGAGCGCCGTCCTAGTCCACGAGCTGAGCCAGGCGGCGGCCCGGATCGGCGACGTGGTCAAGCTCATCGCCGACATCGCCAGCCAGACGAACCTGCTGGCCCTCAACGCGACGATCGAGGCGGCACGGGCCGGAGAGGCCGGCCGGGGCTTCGCCGTGGTGGCGAGCGAGGTGAAGGAACTCGCCGCCCAGACCTCGCGGGCGACGGACGAAATCTCGGGCCAGATCGCGCAGATCCAGGGCGCGACCGGACAAGCGGTCACGGCGATCGGCGGCATCACTGGGCGCATCCGCGAGATCAACTCCGTGACCGCGACGATCGCGGCGGCGGTGGAGGAGCAGGGCGCGGCGACCCAGGAGATCGTGCGCAACGTCTCCCAGGCGGCGGTCGGCGCGGGCGAGGTGACCAGCAACATCGCGGGCGTGGCGCAGGCCTCGGAAGAGACCGGCGCCGCCGCCACCCAGGTGCTGGCTTCCGCCTCCGAACTGTCGCGGCAATCCGAGCATCTGCGGGCGGAAGTGGCGCACTTCCTCTCGACGGTGCGCGCGGCCTGAGACGGTTTCCGGCTGATCACCTCGAGCTTTGCCTGATTCGTCATCGCGAGGCGGAGCCGAAGCGATCCAGGGCGCGACCTCTCCGGAAAGCGCGCGCCCTGGATTGCCACGGCTTCGCCTCGCAATGACGGGGGAGAAACCGAAGTGATCAGACGGAAGCCGTACGAGACCATGATCTTATGAGAAAAGGGGGCGCTTCGGGCGCCCCCTTTTTTGTTCGATCAGCGAAAGCAGTCGCCGAGGACGGCGCCGCTTTCGGTTTAAGGCGTCAACCCGGCACCTTCTTGTGGGTCACGGCGGTGGCGACTTCGTCCGGCCGAACCTCGTCGCCGGCCACGGCGCCCGAGAGGGCAGCCGCGTGAAGGGCCAGCACGGGTACGAAGACGAGTGCCATCATCAGCGCCACGACGAGCACGACGCTGCTGTTGCGGCCGGACTTCGCCGCGCGGGAGCGGGCACGCCGGGAGATGGTGGTGGAGTCAGTCATGGCTCACCTCTTGTCGGACCAGCCGCCAAAGGCCGGTCGCGGGTGAGCCGGATCAGACGATCAGGCGCAGATCACGCGGTTGGCCGAAGGCGGCGTGGTCGATCGACTACTGTCGTCGGGCATGGGGTTCGGTAGTTCCTGTGGAGCCGCACATCGAGCGCACGGCGACGATGGGCAGACAACGCGCGCATGCCGGAAGGGTTCGATCCCGTCAAGTCCGAACGGCCCTGCACGCTCAATTCTTCGTCCCCGTCGCATTCCGACATCACCCTTCGACCACCCCTCTGACCGTCGAACGCGGGCGGCGCCGCCCGCGTTGTGAAGCCATGGCGAACGACACGATCACCTGGACGCAGGGCGGCCTGTCCGAGGTGCCCCTGCAGCGTTTCACCGGACGGATCGGTGCGATCGAGGTCGCCACCGTCGAGTACGACGGATCGAACCGCCTCTGGACATGGTGGAGCCCGCTCTCCGAGGACATCTGGGGCCACGCGACCGAGGCGGACGGGGCCAAGCAGGCGGCCGAGGTCTGGCTGCGCGAGTGGCTGGAGAACTTCCGGCCGTTCTTCGAGGCGGG
Source organism: Methylorubrum podarium (assembly GCF_022179745.1). Lineage (GTDB taxonomy): Bacteria > Pseudomonadota > Alphaproteobacteria > Rhizobiales > Beijerinckiaceae > Methylobacterium > Methylobacterium podarium. Next base: position 16,009 of record NZ_BPRD01000029.1, on the reverse strand, counting down.
TCGCTGACAGCCTCAGGCGGCGGCGGAGGTGGCGTCCCGGCTGCGCCACATGTAGCGGGCCAGGATTGAGCGATAGGGCGCGAATTGCGCGGCCGTCGCGACCGTGTCGTCGATTCCCGTGAGCCGGCGCAGGACGCCGACGGCCGCCACGTCGCCGGCGGGCCAGATGTCCGGGTCGAGGAAATGGAAGATGCCGGCCATGTCGGCAGTCCAGGGGCCGACGCCGCGGATGCGGCACAGGGCGCCGGAGCGCTCGGCATGGGGGAGCGCGGCGAGTTCCAGGCCGAGCAGCCCGGCCTCCTCGGCCGCGCGGATGGCCTGCAGCGCGCGCACCTTGTTCGCCGAGACACCGCACGCGCGCAGCAGAGCCTCGAAGCCCGGAACGAAGAGATCGCGCGGCGCGACGCGCTGGGCAACCGCCACGGCCTCGACCCGGGTCCAGATCGTGAGGGCCGCCTTCGTCGAGAGCTGCTGGTTGACGACCTCGACGAACAGGCGCTCGGCGAGGCTGCGGTGAGACGGCGGCGCGATCTCGATCAGGCCGACCGACGCGATGGCGGCCCGCAGCGGCTCCGAGATCGTGGCGGCCGTGCCGAGCAGCCGGTCGTAGATGGCAACGTCGAGCATCCGTCCTCCGCTCATCGCGACGAAGTTGGAGGAACGTCCGGTTCCCTTCTCCGGTCCCGTCTTCGCTCGCGAACCCGGCGGTCAGTCCTGCCCGGTCGGGCGGCAATGTGCCCAGGCGATCGGCAATATGGTGCGGTGCGACGCAGAATATGGCTTGACGCACGTTCGAAACGGCAGGATATTTCTCGAAAGGAAGCCAGAATTCCTTGCAAGAATGATCCTCCGGGAGGAGATGTGCCATGCAGGATGCGCGCGTCGCAGCCATGTTCGGCCGAGATCGAGCGGCTGCCATCTTCGCCGTCGGGATGGTCTGGCTCGTCTACGCCTTCACCTTCTGGACCATGCGACAGGCCTGCGACGCGTGCGGCGTCACGTTCCTCGTCCTGGGTGTGGGCGCCTGCGTCGTGCTTCTCAACACGGCGGCGATCGCGGCCATGATCCGGCACTACCGCGAGGACCGGGACGCGATCTACGGGATGGACCTGTACTATCTCGATCGCCTGCGGGCCATGCGCCGGTCGGGGGAGGCCTGACATGGCCGGGCGCACGCCTTACGAGCCGCCGGTTCAGTCCGTCGTCGGGCAGATCGTCGACGCCGTGCTGATGCTGGTCCTGGTCTTCATCACCCTCTACCTTCCCCTCCTGCTCAAGCTCGCCGGCGGCGGCACCACCACGACCGCCGCGCCGAACCCGACCTGGGAATCCCTCGGTCAGAACCCGACCATGGCCGGGCAGTGGGAGAAGCTCGGCTTCACCCCTGAAAAGGCGGCCGGGATCATCGGCACGCGCTTCGACTACGCCTTCAACTGGGGCCTCGTGGCGCTCACCGCCGCGATCATCGTCGGCTACTTCATCTTCATGTTCCGCTACTCGGATCGCGAGTACCGCGAAGTCATCGCCGAGCATTTCGACGGCACGCCGAAGGCCTGAGTTCGAGCGGTCCGCCGCCCGATCCGCCGTCCCCGCTGCCGAGGTCATCTTCAGAACCTTCCTGCACCATCGGGGGACCACGTCATGGTGTTCGTCATGAATTGGGGCGCCTGGGCGGCAGCGGCCGCCCTCGCCCTCTGGATGGGGTTCGACCTCCTGCGCACCAACCGAACCTACGACGAGAGCTACCTCCTCTCGTCCGAGGAGGGTGAGATCGTCGATTCCGAGGTCGGCGAGACGGCGGCGAGGTCGTGATGACGAGCGTTCAACCGATCGCGGAGCGCGTCTCCGCTCAGCCGCCCGCCGGGGCACCCGCCGCCACGGCGCCGGCCCCGGACGCGAACCGTAAGGTCGCGCTGCTGCGCGTGCTGGGGCCCGGCCATGTCTGGGCGCTCGGCGTCGGCATCGTCCTCGTCGGCGAGTTCATGGGGTGGAACTTCGCCGTCGGAAAGGGCGGCGCGGTGGCGGCGCTGGCGGCCTGCTGGCTCGCCGGCATCCTCTACACCTGCGTCGCGATGATCGATTCCGAGATCACCTCGACGGTGGCCGCGGCGGGCGGCCAATACGCCCAGGCCAAGCACATCATCGGGCCGCTCGCGGCCTTCAACGTCGGCCTCTACCTCGTCATGGCCTACACCATGCTGGAGGTGTCGAACGCCATCGTCGCGGGCGACCTGATCGAGGCCTTCGCCCAGAGCCTCGGGCTCGAAGGCGCGGTCGACAAGCGCGCCTTCATGGTGCTCACCGTCGTGGCGCTCGCCTTCCTCAACTATCGCGGCGTCCTCGCCACCCTGACGCTGAACCTCGTCATCACCTCCGCCGCCTTCGCGGCGATCGTGGTGCTGTTCGTCGCCACCCAGCCCTGGGCGCCCGGCGCGGTGCTGAAGCACGAGGCGCTGCTGGGCGCCCTCCCCTACGGCTCGCTCGGGATCCTGGCGGCGATGCATTTCGGGCTGTGGTTCTATCTCGGCATCGAGGGCACGACCCAGGCCGCCGAGGAGGTCCGCTCGCCCGCCCGCGCCCTGCCGCTCGGCACCATGACCGGCATGATGACCCTGCTGATCGCCGCCACGCTGACGTGGTACGTCTGCTCGGGCCTGATGCCGTGGGAATATCTCGGCCAGGCGGTGACGCCGCTCTACGACGCCGCCCGCCTCACCGGCAGCCGCTGGCTGGAGCTGTTCCTGTTCCTCGGCACGCTGTTCGCCACCGTCGCCTCGGCCAACGGCTGCATCAACGACGCCTCGCGGGCGTGGTTCGCCATGGGCCGCGACCGCTACATGCCGGTCTGGTTCGGCGCCGTCCACCCGACCTATCGCACGCCCTACCGCGCCATCGTCTTCTTCGTGCCGATCGCGATCCTGTTCGCCGTCTCGACGCCGCTCGACCAGACCATCACCTTCTCGATCCTGTCGGGGCTGCTCGGCTACACGCTGATGGCGCTGTCGATCGTGCTGTTCCGCCGCAAATGGCCGCTCGGCTCGATCCAGCGCGGCTACGTGCATCCGCTCCACCCGCTGCCGGCCGTGCTGCTGCTCGTCCTGTGCGTGGTTACCTATCTCGCGGTCTTCCTGGGCTACGGCACCCAGCTCCTGGCGATGATGGCCTTCTACATCACCGCCTCGGCCTGGTTCGTCCTGCACCGATACAAGTATGTCCGCCGCGGCGACCAGTTCACGATGCCCTGGCCGAAGCCGCGCGGCTACTGAGGCACGGCGATGCTCCTCGACCTCATCGTCCTGATCTTCCTCGGCAGCGCCGTCGTCTGCGTGCACCAGCACCGACGGGAGGCGGCGTGGCGGGGCCGGCTCCTCGACGAGTGCGCCGCGCAACTCGCGGCGCCGCGGCTCGGACGCGACCGGGCCGGCTTCGCGACGCTGCGCGGTGGCCGCGGCGAGGCCGCAATCGATGTCCGCCTCGTGCCGGACACTCTGGTGCATCGGCGGCTGCCGCAGCTCTGGCTGCAGGTGACCCTGCGGACTCCGCTCGCGACCGATGCGATCCTCGACGTCCTGCGGCGACCAGCCGGCGCGGAGTTCTACGCGCCCGACTGGCTTCCGCTCCGCCTTCCCGTCCCCGCGACATGGCCGCCCGATACCCTCGTGCGCGGCACGGCGGGCGCGGAGGCACTCCTCGACCTCGCGCGGCCGGCACTGGACCACATCCTCGCGGATCCGAGAGTGAAGGAGGTTCTCGCGACGCCCGATGGCCTGCGCCTGACGGTGCAGGCGAGCCAGGGCGCGCGGGGCACCTACCTGCTCCTGCGCGGCAGCCGTTTCCCGCTCACGCGCGTCGCGCCGGACCTGCTCGACGGCATCCTGCGCGACGGCCTCGACCTCGCCCGAACCCTGTCGGAGCCGTCCTCGGAGACACGGCATGCGCGCGCTGCCTGAGCCGACCCGAGTCCTGCTCGTCGCGGCGCTCCTGCCCGGCATGGGCCATGTCTGGACCGGCCGCGCGGCGCGGGGGCTCGGCTTCGCGCTGTTCGCCCTCCTCGGCGGCTGGCTCACCGCCCGGTTTGCCGCGCCCGATGCAAGCCTCGTCGGACGCCATGCGGGCGGCTTCTTCGTCTGGGCGCTGTCCATCCCCGACGCCTACCGAGGCGCCCGTCTGGACCGGGCGTGGGCCGACCGGGATTCGCGCTGAGCCCGGCGCGTCAGGCGCCGACGATGGCCCTGATCTGGCCGATCACAGCGGCGACGCTGCCGAACCGTTCCGCGAACTCCGGATGAAAATAGGCGGCCCGGGCGGCCACGATGACGACCACGAGCGCCCAGAACAGGCCGACGCCCGTCCGGAGCGCCATCCGCGAGGCGACGGGCTCTTCGCGTAGGGGCGGGGCGATCGGCTCGCCGAAAGAGTCGAATTGGGCCGGACGCATGGTGCTACGCGAAGTTTGAGGACCTTCATTGAGAGATCGGCACAGGATAGCGCGGCAGCAATGGCCGGGTTTTTCAAATCGGCGCCCGCGCGGAGACGGATCTGCCCTCCACGGTCCGAAATGAAGAAGTTTGATGGTTCGGCGCGGTCGTACCGCGCGACGGGCGCCCTGCCCCTGCTCAGTAGCGGGTCGTCAGGGCCGTGAGCCAATCGGGCGACGCGTTCACCAGGGCGGTCTCCAGCGCCCGGTCATAGCCCGACAGGATCACTCCGCTCGTCAGGACCAGGACCACGCCCAACGCCGCCTTGAGCCCCCGGCCGAGGCCGAGCATCCGCTCGCGCCAGCGCATCAGGATCTCGCGCAACAGCGTGCCGAGGGCGACGAGCGGCAGGGCGGCCCCGAGGCCGAACAGCAGCATGGTGAACGCGACGCTGCCGAGGTCGCGCCCCTGCGCTGCCAGGAGGGAGGCTGCGCCGAGGGTCGGGCCGACGCAGGGGCTCCAGACGGCGCCGAGCAGGAGGCCGACGGCGAACTGCCCGGTCAGCCCGGCGGTCGAGACGCCGCCGAAGCGCTGCTCCGCCCAGTTACTCACGGGGCCGGCCGCGACAGCAAGCCGGTTCTGCGCCGCCGGCACGATCAGGACGAGGCCGAGCAGCAGCAACACCAGAGCGGCAAGCTTGCGGAACACGTCGCCGTCGAGGCCGATGGCGAAGCCGATCGTCGCCACGAACAGGCCGATCGCGACGAAGGAGAGCGCGAGGCCCGCGGCGAGCGCCACCGGCCCGAGCCGATGTTCCGTGGCGGCCGCGCCGAGCACCAGCGGAAGCAGCGGCAGGACGCAGGGCGACAGCACGGAGAGGAGGCCGGCGAGGAGGGCGAGGCCGGACTGGATGGCCATAGGCGCTTCGAGACCCCTCCCCTCGCGCGGGCGCTCAGCCGTGCCCGTGCGCCGGCTGGGCCGCGTTGCCCCGGATCAGCTCGCGTCCGGCGTAGATGCCGCCGACGACCTGAAGGTCGAGACGCTCCGCGTCGAGGCGGCGAACCTCGTCCATGATCTCGCCGGCCGCATCCGGGTCCGCCCCGATCGTCACGAGCGCCCGCTCACCGAAGGCGAAGGCCGATTCGAGCGTCTCGCGCAACTGGTAGGCGACCCCGGCCTCGATCAACTCCACGGCATGCTCGCGATCGCGGGCGCGGGCCAGGACCGGAACCAGCGGGAACTCCGCCTTCGCCAGCTCCGCGATGCGGTTGGCCATCGCACGGTCGTCGACGCAGATCAGGATCGCCCGCGCCGTGGCGGCGCCGGCCGCACGCAGGATGTCGAGCCGCGCGCCGTCGCCGTAATAGACCTTGAAGCCGAACCCTTCCGCCAGCCGGATGTTCTCGGGGTTGGTGTCGATGATCGAGACCGAGCAGCCGCGCGAGATCAGCGGCTGGCTGACGATCTGCCCGAAGCGGCCGAACCCGATGATGAGGGCGCTGCCGACGAGATCCTCTGGCGCTACCATGCCGTCCGTGGAGGCGGCGGCCTTCGGCCCGAAGCGGTCGAAGGCGATGACGGTGAGCGGCGTGATCGCCATCGACAGGATGACGGTGGCCGTCAGGATCGCGTTGGTGGTGCCGTCGATGATGCCGGCGCTCGCGGCGGCGGCGTAGAGGACGAAGGCGAACTCGCCGCCCTGCGCCATCAGCGCCGTGCGCTCCAGCGCCTCGGCATGAGCGGAGCGCAGCGCCCGGGCAATCCCGTAGATGACGAGGCTCTTCACCACCATGTAGGCGGCCACGCTCATCAGGATCAGCGCCCAGTTCGCGGCGATCACCGCGAGATCGAGGGACATCCCGACGCCGAGGAAGAACAGGCCGAGCAGGATGCCGCGGAACGGCTCGACGTCGGCCTCCAGCTGGTGGCGGAAGCTCGATTCGGAGAGGAGGACGCCGGCCAGGAAGGCGCCCATCGCCATCGAGAGGCCGCCGAGCTGCATCGCCAGCGCCGAGCCGAGCACGACGAGGAGCGCCGCCGCGGTCATGACCTCCCGCGCCTTCGCCGCGGCGAGGAGGCGGAACAGCGGGTTGAGCAGCCAGCGGCCCGCGGCGACGAGGGCGGCCACGGAGGCCAGGGCGATCGCGATGGCAGCGGCGCGCTCCATCCCGCTCGTCTCGGCGCCGCCCGGCGCCAGCAGCGCGACGGCGGCCAGCAGCGGCACGATGGCGAGATCCTCGAGGAGCAGGATGGCGACGATCCGCTGACCCTTCGGGGTCGAGAGCGCGCCGCGCTCTTCGAGGAGCTGCATGACGATGGCGGTCGAGGTGAGCACGAAGCCGGTGCCGGCGACGAAGGCGACGACGACCGGGAACCCCATGGCGACGCCGACGAGCGTCAGGGCGGCGATGCAGGCGCCGACCTGCGCGAGGCCGAGCCCGAAGATCTCGCGGCGCATGCCCCAGAGCCGCGACGGCTCCATCTCCAATCCGATGATGAAGAGGAACATCACGACGCCGAGTTCGGCCACGTGGAGGATCGCGTGGGCGTCGGTGAACAGGCCGAGGCCGAACGGCCCGATGGCGAGTCCCGCCACGAGGTAGCCCAGGACCGAGCCGAGTCCGAGCCGCTTGAACAGCGGGACGGCGACGACGCCGGCGGCGAGGAGGGCGACGACCTGAACGAGCTCGCTCGCGGCCCCGGATGCTTCGATAGCCATGGCGTGGTCGGACCTCTCGACGGATGACGGGGCGCCGTCGATGGGGCGCCGGATGACGGGTGCGGCGGGCGGTTGCGCGGGTCTCTACCGGACCCGCGCGTCTTCGCTCAAGGGTAGCGGACGGGCTGGGGCTCTTCCGGCAGCGGGATGAATTCCGCGTCGTTGGGCACCGTGTCGAAGCGGCCCTGGCGCCAGTCCTCCTTGGCCTGCGCGATCCGTTCGGGCCGCGACGACACGAAGTTCCACCACAGGTGCCGCGGACCGTCCATCGGCTCGCCGCCGAGGACCATGAACCGCGCCGCCTCCGTCGCGCGGACGCTGATCCGGTCGCCCGGCCGGAAGACGAGGAGCTGGCCGGGGCCGAAGCCGTCGCCGGCGATCTCGATCGCCCCCGCGACGGTGTAGATCGCGCGCTCGTCGTAGGTCGGATCGAGCGGCAGGACGGCACCCGCCTCCAGCATCACGTCGGCATAGACCATCGGGCTCGACGTGCGCACCGGCGAGCGCGCCCCGAAGGCTTCACCGGCGATCAGGCGGACGGTCTTGCCCTCGCCGGTCAGAACCGGCAGCGCCGCGGCCTCGTAATGCTCGAAGGCCGGGGCGTTCTCCTCGTCCCGGGCCGACAGGGCGACCCAGCTCTGGATCCCGAACAGACGCGAGCCGGTCTGCCGGAGGGTCGGGGCGGTGCGCTCCGAATGCGTGATGCCCCGTCCGGCCGTCATCCAGTTCAGCTCGCCCGGCCGGATCGGCAGCTCCGTGCCGAGGCTGTCGCGGTGCATGATCTCGCCGTCGAACAGGTAGGTGACGGTCGAGAGGCCGATATGCGGGTGCGGGCGCACATCCATGCCCTGGCCGAGCAGGAACTCGGACGGTCCCATCTGGTCGAAGAAGATGAACGGGCCGACCATCCGGCACTCGGTGGAGGGAAGCGCGCGGCGGACCGCGAAGGAGCCGAGATCGCGCGAGCGCGGCACGATCAGGGTCTGGATCGCGTCGCAACTGAAATGGTCGCCGGGGACCGGGTCATCCGCACTATGCCAGCTCATCGCTTTCCTCCCCGTCGTGTCCGGGACCGGCGGCACTCGAAGCGGGACGCGTCGGCCGTGGCGTTCGACGATGCACCGAAGTTTGCGTCGTCGCGAACACAATGGGGCAAATGCGTCGGAGAGAATATGGAAACGATCGAAACGCATCGTTTCCGAAGATCCGCTGCTGGTCCTAGCGCCGGCCTGACCTGTCCCCTCCCCCTTTGGGGGGCGGGGTTAGGGGTGGTGCAGACGGCACCGCTGCGCTCGATCCGGCACCACCCCCACCTCCTACCTCCTCCCCGCAAGGGGGAGGAGAGGAGCGACGGCGGCCGAAGCGATCAGCCGGAAGCCGTATGACCGGGCCGGCTTGGACATGCGCCGGCCCGTCTGATCCGAGCACGATTTCTGACGACGCCGCTCAGGCGCTCATGTCGCGATCCGAGACGAGGCGCAGGTGCGGCATCGGTCTCGCCGCCAGGATCGCGGCCACCTTGCGTTCGAGTTCGCCGTCCTGGAACGGCTTCTGCACGATGGCGTCGGCCCCCACGGCGCCGGCCCGGGCCAGCGCGTCCCGGTCGGCGTAGCCCGTGACGAACAGGACCGGCACCTCCGGCCAGCGCTTGCGGATCTCGGTGGCGGCCTCGGCCCCGTTCATTCCCGGCATCGCGAAGTCGATGACGACGAGATCGACGCACGGGTCCGCTTCGAGGGCCACCAGCGCCTGCAGGCCGGAGGCCGCCTCGCGCACGTGGTAGCCCGCCTCGCCGAGCCGGGTCGCGGTCACCTCGCGCACTCCGCCGTCGTCGTCGACCACGAGGAGCGTCCGCTTCGCGTCCGGTGGGTGGGCGGCGGCGCAATCGGTCTCGGATGAAGCGGCCGGCGAGGCGGCGCCTTCGCCCTCGGCGCGCGGAAGATACACCTTGAAGGAGGTGCCCTCTCCGGGAACGGTGTCGACCCTGATGCCGCCGCCGGACTGCTTGACGAAGCCGAAGACCTGCGCGAGCCCGAGGCCGGAGCCCTTGCCCACCGCCTTGGTCGTGAAGAACGGCTCGAACACCCGCGCCAGCACCTCCGGCGCCATGCCGGTTCCGGTGTCGCTCACCGCGATCATCACGTAGGGCCCGGGACCCGGCTGCTCCGGCCGGGTCGGCGCCTCGGTGACGGTGACGTTGGCCGTCTCGACGGTCAGCCGGCCCCCGACCGCCATCGCGTCCCGGGCGTTGATGGCGAGGTTGAGGATCACGAGCTCGATCTGTGTGGCGTCGACGAGCGCCGGCCACAGGTCGACCTGGAGGGCTGTCTCGATCCGCACCGCTCCGCCGATCGAGCTCTGCAGCAGGTCGCGCATCGAGGCGACCGTCCGGTTCAAGTCCACCGGCTTCGGCTCCAGCCGCTGGCGGCGCGAGAAGGCGAGCAGTTGCGCGGTCAGGCTGGCGCCGCGCGCCGCCGCGCCCCGCATCATGTCGAGGCGCCGCTTCGCGCGCTCGCTCGACACGTCCCGTTCCAGGAACTCGATGTTGCCGGCGATCACGGTCAGCAGGTTGTTGAAGTCGTGGGCGACGCCGCTGGTCAACTGCCCGACGGCCTCCAGCCGCTGCATCAGGCGCAACGCCTCCTCGGCGCGCTCGCGCTCGGTGATCTGTTGCTGGAGCGCGGCATTGGCCTCGGCGAGTTCGCGGGTGCGCTCGTCGACGCGGGCTTCGAGCGAGTGGTTCAACGCCTGCAGGGCCGCCTCGGCCGCGCGCTTCTCGGCCCGGGTCCGGGCCTCGGCCAGGGCGCGCACCACGATGTGCGGCAGGCGGTCGATCCGCTGCTTGGTGACATAGTCTGTGGCGCCGCCCTTCAGCGCCTCGACCGCGATGTCCTCGCCGAGCGTGCCCGAGCAGAACACGAACGGAATGTCGGGGCACTGCGCCTGCGCCATGCGGAACGCGCTGACGCCGTCGAAGGTCGGCAGCACGTAGTCGGCGAGGATGAGGTCGTGCCGGTCCGGCCGCGCCTCGGCGGCGAAGGCGTCATGGGTGAAGACCCGCTCGATCCGCACGGGATGCCCGAGGCGTTCGAGCTCGGCCTCGATGAGTTCGGCATCGAGGTCGCTGTCCTCCAGGTGGAGGATGCGAAGCGGGCCGGTCTGGCGTCCGATCACGCGTTGGATGGCCAACCTCCCCTGTGCGGCGGCGGCTCGTTGAGGAGCGCCCAGAACACGCCGATCTCGCGGATCGCGGCGAAGAACTCGTCGAAGGCGACGGGCTTCACCACGAAGGCGTTCACGCCGAGATTGTAGGAGCGGACGACGTCCGTCTCCTCGCGCGACGAGGTCAGCATCACCACCGGGATGCCGCGGGTCTGGGGGTCGCCCTTCACCTTGGCGAGCACCTCGAGGCCATCGACCTTGGGCAGCTTCAGGTCGAGCAGCACCACGGCCGGGTCCTGGTGGCTTCGCCGTTCGTGGGCGCCCCGCCGGTAGATGAAGTCGAGCGCCTCGGCCCCGTCGCGGCAGATGACGATCTCGTTGGCGAGCTGGCTCGATTCGAGTGCGGCGAGCGTCAGCTCGATGTCGTTCGGGTTGTCCTCGACGAGGAGGATCGGCTTCAGGGCCGCCATTCTCAGTTCGCCTCCTCGCGGACCGGCAGGGTGAAGTAGAAGGTCGCGCCCTCGCCGAGCCGGCTCTCCGCCCAGGTCCGGCCGCCGTGGCGCTCGACGATGCGGCGCACGTTGGCGAGGCCGATGCCGGTGCCCTCGAACTCCTCGACCCGGTGGAGGCGCTGGAACACGCCGAACAGCTTGTCGACGTAGGCCATGTCGAAGCCGACGCCGTTGTCGCGCACGAAGAACACCGCCTCGCCGTCGCGCGGAGGCAGCCGGCCGACCTCGATGACCGCCTCCGCCTCGTTGCGGCTGTACTTCACCGCGTTCGACAGCAGGTTCTCGAGGACGAGCCGCAGCATGGCCGGATCGGCGTAGGCGCGCCCGAGCGGCCCGACCTTCCACTGCACGGTCCGGTCCGGCGCGACGTCGCGGATCACCCGGCGGCGGACCTCCTCGACGAGGCTGTTCAGGTCGCCGGAGACCTTGTTCAGGGCGTGCCGCCCCATCTGCGAGAAGGTGAGCAGGTTGTCGACGAGGGTGCCCGCCGAGAGGGCGGCCTCGATGATGGTCTCGACGTAGTGCCGCCCCTTCTCCGTCAGGTTCGGACTCTCGCGGTTCTTCAGCAGGTTCGCGTAGCCGACGATGTGCCGGAAGGGCGCGCGCAGGTCGTGGCTGACCGAGTAGGAGAAGGCTTCGAGCTCCTTGTTCGAGCGCTGCAGCTCCTCGCTCATGGCGGCCAGTTCCTCGGCTCGGCGCAGCACGATCCCGAGCACCGAGGCGCGCAGATCCTTGGCCGCCTCGATCTCGGGCAGGGACCAGGGCAGCGAGCGCCCCTTCAGCGTCTCCTTCCAGATCTCGAAGGATTTGCGCGGATGCAGGCGGTCGGGGCCGCCCTCCGGGTCGGGCCGGACCGCCTTCACCGGGTTGCCGCCCCACTTCACGGTCCGCACCACCTCCGGCCGGAACCACAGGATGTAGCTCGCGTAGCGCTTCGAGACCGAGATCGCGAGGAGCCCGCTCGCCCGGTCGGCGATGCCCTGGGCGCGCGGAAACGCTTCCGCCAGCGCCTCGGTGACGTAGACGTCGTCGGCCTCGCCGCGGGCCGACAGCCACTCGTAGAGGGCGCGCACCTCGCGCTCGGGCGGCGCCGAGCCGAGAATCCGGCAATGGTCGGCGGTGACCACGGCCGCACCCGAGGCGTTCACCAGGGCGAGCACGTCGTCGGGATGGTTGAGCAGCCCATCGATGAAGCTGTCCTCCTCGGCCATGAAGCCGAGGAGGCGCGCCTGAACCGCGCCGAGCGCGAGGCGCTGCTCGGCCTGCTCGCCGCGAACCTTGGCGGAGAGCTGGAGGGCGAAGACCTGGGTGAGGAAGTCGCAGGCGTTGCGCGCCTGCAGCGGCACGCGCTTCGGCGCGGCGTTGTGGCACGAGACGAGGCCCCAGAGTGCTCCGTCCACGAGGATGGAGACCGACATGGACGCCAACGTGCCCATGTTGCGCATGTACTCGACATGGACCGGCGAGACCGAGCGCAGCACCGACTGGCTGAGATCGAGCGGCGTGCCGGCGGGCGTCGCGGCCGGCCGGATCGGCACGGGCGCGTAGCCCGCATCGGGGATGATGCGCAGGCGATTGCGCCGGTAGAGCTCGCGCGCCTGGGCCGGGATGTCGGAGGCGGGAAAGCGCAGGTCGAGATAGGAGGGCAGCGCGCCGTTGCCGTCCTCGGCCAGCACCGTGCCGTGCCAGTCTCGGTCGAACCGGTAGACCAGCGCGCGGTCGAAACCGGTGATGTGGCGGATATCCGCGGCGAGGAGCTGGCAGAGATCCTCGACGCTCCGGGCGGTGTGGAGCCTCTGCACGAACGCGCGCAGGCGCGGGTTCAGCGCATCGAGGCCGGCCTCCCCCGAGGCGTCGTCGGTCTCCTCCAGTTCGAGCACCAGGAGCTCGCCGACCCGGTGGGCGGCGACCTCGTAGGCCTGCCGCGTGGCGCCGGAGCCCAGCGTGAGGGTCTTCAGGTACTGGGCGCCGTCGGCCTCGCCGCCGCCGTCGAGGAAGCGGCGTGCGAGGATTGCCAGTTCGGGAAAAGCTCCCTCCAAGGCGGCGCCGGCCGACGCGGCGACGGGCGCGTTGGCGCTCGCCTGGGCGACCACGAGAGTCCGCGCGTCCAGGGCCAGGAGGAAGCCGTGCGGCTGCACGCTCCCCACGATGTGGATCGGTTCGCGATCGCAGGCCGTGAGATCGACGGGCTGGGCGGCGACGCTCGCTCGGTTCAAATCGGGTTTCCCTGAGCGGCGGCCTTCCGGGCTCGACCTCCCTCGTAGCAGGCCGGTCCCGCCGCTCAAAGACGACCGCGGGTCACGATAATATGTTGCCCCCTCCCCTTGCGCCGGGAGGCGACCGGCATGCCCCGGCACGGCCCGTGTTCGGGACGGCCGCCGCGGGTGCGGCACCGCTCGGGTCTCGACGCAAATCGCCCCCGGAGAGGCCCGCCGAGCACCGCACGCCGGTTGACCGACAGTCGATCGCCGGGCTAGCCTTCCACCGTCAGAGTATTGCCATGGTGCATCTCTGTCGACGCACGGCCCCTGTCGGGCACGCACCACGATCATAGCCGGATAAAGAGCAGGGACAGCTCCGTCGTACGGCGAATGAATTCGAGAACGGGTGGAGACGGGCATGTGGCGTCAGGGAGATATCTTCATCCGCGCGATTCCGGCCGTCCCGCCGGAGGCCGCCGATCGGCCGCTGCCGCATACCGTGCTCGCCCACGGCGAGTTGACCGGCCATAGTCACCGCGTCGTCGATCCCGCCGCCCTGTTCGCCGGAGACGGTTGCTTCTACCTCGATGTCCACGCCGACGGGGCGCGCGTCGTCCACGACGAGCACGGCACGATCACCCTCGACCGCGGCGTCTACCGTGTCTGGCGGCAGCGCGAATACACCCCGCAGCGCATCGTCACCGTGCAGGACTGAGCTTCAGAGGGCCGGCAGCCGATGACGTCAGCACCCGCGAAACGCGCGCCGGAGCGGCGCGTCCTGCGCCCGAACGAAGCCCTCGCCGCCGATGCGGCCGGGCAGGTTCTCGACCAGCTCGACATGCCGCGCAACGAGGCCGTCCGCGCCTTGCCGGACGGTCTGGTCTGCCACCGGATCCTGGCACCCGCGAGCCGCCTGGAGGTCCTTGGCCGCAACATCAGCTGCCGCGAGCTCGTGCTCGACGGCTCGGCCATCGCGCGCATCGATGACGGCAACGCCATCACCTATCGGCTCTCCGCTCGCGGCTGCCACAGGCTGAAGATCCTGCCGGCGGGCCTGCGCGCCGGCATCGTCGACCTGCGCGACTGCCTCGCCCTGGAGACCCTGCCGCCCGGCCTCTCGCCGGCCTTCCTCGATCTCGAGGGCTGCACGGCCCTGGAGCGGCTCCCCGACGACCTCGCCCTGCGCGGCGGGCGGCTCAACATCCGCGACTGCGCCCTGATCGACGCCCTGCCGCCGCGCGGTTCCGTCGCCCAGCTCGACATCGCCGGATGCGGCCGGATCGATCACGTGCCGGAAGGGTTCCGCGTCACGTCCTGGATCGACGTCGCCGGCTCCGGCCTCACGGAGCCGCCGCCGCACCTGCCCGGCATCGGCCTGCGCTGGCGCGGCGTGCCGGTGGATGCGCGCATCGCCTTCCGGCCGCATGAACTCGGGATCGCCGAGATCCTGCGGGAGCGCAACGCCGAGCGGCGGCGGATCATGCTCGAGCGCTTCGGCTTCGAGACCTTCATGGAGGCGGCCGAAGCCGAGGAACTCGACCACGACCGCGATCCCGGCGGCGAGCGCCGGCTTCTGCGGGTCGAACTCGACGGCGACGAGCCCCTCGTCTGCGTCTCGGTCGGCTGCCCCTCGACCGGGCGGCGCTACTTCCTGCGCGTGCCGCCCACGATGCGGACCTGCCACCAGGCCGTGGCCTGGACCGCCGGCTTCGACGACCCAGCCGACTACGCCCCGCTGATCGAGACCTGAACCCGCCGCCATCACCCGCCGAGACGGCCCATCCGAACCAGGAGCCGGACACCGTGCCCTACGAGAACCTGACGACCTTCTTCGGCAAGCCGGTCGAGGATTTCCAGCCCGGGATGGAGACGTGGGATTTTGCCGGCGCCGTGCCCCGTTTCCGCATCGAGTACGATTCCGAGGACAACGTCCCGGCGATGCTGGGCAACTACGCGGCCCTTCCCGGCGCCGAGGCGACCGACGCCCTCGTCATCGGCTACTGGCAGGGGGACGATTCCTCCGACAGCTCGCAGGTGGTCGTCGAGGCGCTGGTGACCTATGCCGAGCGCTTCCCCAACCTGCGCGCGCTCTTCCTCGGCGACATCGTCTCGGAGGAGAACGAGATCTCCTGGATCAACCAAAGCGACCTCTCGGCCCTCTGGCCGGCCTTCCCGCACTTGGAGCACATGCAGGTGCGCGGCGCCACCGACCTCGCGCTCGGCCGGTTCGAGGCGCCGCGGCTGACGACGCTCATCATCGAATCGGGCGGCCTGCCGCGCCGGGTGGTGCAGGAGGCGCTGGCCGCCGGGGCGCCGGAGCTGCGCCATCTCGAGCTGTGGCTCGGCACCGACGAGTATGGCGGCGACAGCACGCCGGAGGACTTCGCCGACCTGTTCGCCGGCCGGCTGTTTCCCAAGCTCAACACCCTGGCCCTGCGCGACTGCGCCTACGCCGACGACCTCGCCGCGGCGCTCGCCGAGGCGCCGGTGCTGGAGCGCATCTCGACGCTCGACCTCTCGCTTGGCAACCTGACGGATGAGGGCGCCGAAGCGCTCCTCGCCTCCCCGACCGTCGCGAAGCTGTCGCGGCTCGACCTGCACCATCACTTCCTCACCGAGGCGACGATGACGCGGCTCGCCGCGCTCGGGCCGGCGGTCGATCTGTCCGAGCAGCAGGAGCCGGACGAGTATGCCGGCGAGATCTACCGCAACATCGCCGTCTCGGAATGATGCGCGCCGCCGGGCCGGCCGGCGCCCCGCACGACCCGGACGGGATCGGTGCGTGCGTCATCCTCGGGGTCGCGGGCGACGAGCGCACGGAGGGGTTCAGCGCCGCCCTGGTCCGGGCCGGACACCCGCCCGCGCGGGTGCTCGACTATGCCGACTTCGTCGCGGCGCCGGACCGGCTCGCTGCCCTGTTCCCCGAGGGATGCGGGCTGCTGCGCATCGACTCGCCCGGCAACGCGCCGCGCATCCGCCGGGCGCTGCTGCGCCTCG